>JAGCTA010000274.1 GCA_017963875.1 Victivallales bacterium
TCCTCGAACAGATCACGGGGAAGTTCTTCCAGATTGTCAACGAAAACGCGGCCAAGCCCGAACACGCCATCATCATCGGACGGAACATGAATCTGAAAGACTATGGCTTCAATGTCGATTACAAGCACCTTGGTCTCGAAGGCATCCATATCGAAAGCAAAGGCGGCCACCTGCTGCTGGCAGGTGGGCAACGTGGCGTCCTCTACGCCGTCTATACCTTCCTTGAAGAGCAACTCAACTGCCACTGGTTCACGCCTGATTGTTCTGTCATCCCCAACGTCGGCTCCCTCAAACTCGGCAAGTTCCAGAAAGTGTTCGTCCCCGTGCTTGAATACCGCGACACGGACTACCCCGTCTGCCGCCCGCCCGAGTTCGGCGTTCGAAACAAGTTGAATGGCCTCTATTCCAAGGCGGATGCGAAGTGGGGCGAACACATAAGTTACTGCGGATTCGTCCACACGATGAACGGCCTCATTCCGCCGAAAATCTACGGTGAAAGCCACCCCGAATACTTTGCGGAACGCAACGGCAGGCGCATTGCAACCGAGCAGTCCCAGCCGTGTCTCACGAATCCTGAAGTACTTGCAATCGCGAAGAAGTCCCTCCGCGAACGCATGGAAAAGAATCCGAAGATCGTCATCTTCAGCGTCTCACAGAACGATAACCAGAACTTCTGCCAATGCAAGAACTGCATGGCGCTGGCGGAAAAGGAAGGCAGCCAGGCAGGCCCACTGCTCCATTTCGTCAATGCGCTCGCGAGAGACGTCGCGAAAGACTACCCTGACAAAATCATTGACACGCTTGCCTACCAGTACACGCGCAAGCCGCCAAAATACGTCAAGCCCGAGCCAAACGTCGCCATCCGCCTCTGCTCCATCGAATGCTGTTTCGCCCACCCGCTGGAAAGCGATCCGTTCAATTCCACATTCGTCACTGACATCCGCGGCTGGCAGAAAGTCTGCAACCGCCTGCACATCTGGGACTACGTCATCAACTACCCGAACTGCGTCATGCCGTTCCCGAACTTCCGTGTCCTCAAGCCGAACATCAACTTCTTCATCGCCAATGGCGTCACGGGCATCTATGAGGAGGCAAACTACTTCAGCAAAGGTGGCGAACTCTCCGAATTGCGCTCGTATGTCCTCGCAAAACTCTTGTGGGATGCATCGTATGATACGGAGCGCGCGATTTTCGAGTTCACCGAGGCCTACTACGGTGCGGCTGGCAAGTACATCCGCGAATACATCAAACGCATCCATGACCATTCCTGCAACCGTGAGAAGCCCCACATCACCATCTGGGTGGCGCCATCCGTCTTCCTCAATGACGCAAAACTGCTCTCGGACTGCGAAGAACTGTTCAAGAAGGCCGAGGCCGCCGTCGCCAACGACGACACGAAACTCCACCGCGTCAATGTCGCCCACCTGCCGCTCATCTACACGCGTCATGAGACCACACAGACGGTGATGATTAAGAAAGGTAACCACTTCACCCACGCGGAAATCGACAACTCTGACCTGGATTTCTTCGAGAGAGTCGCCGACCGCGAAGGGCTTACCAAACTCAAGGAAGGCTGGAGTACAGATTCATATCACAGTTGGCTCGACAAGAACCGCACCACAGCGAAAGAAGCCACCATCGTGACGCTTGTGTCGGACAAAATCAAACTCGATGTCATCCCAGGCTTCGGCGGACGCATCTGGAAGGGACAGGACGTCGCCACGGGAAAGGAAATCATCCACTTCGTCGGCGACGAGAAGAATGGCTATAGCCCTACAAATTCTGGCTACGAGGAATACGCCTATTACGGCTATCGTGCGGAAGGCTGGGCGACGAATTTCAAAATCATCGAATCAGGCAAAGACTTCATCGTCATGCAAGGCGAAATGAGAGACGGAACCATCTCCACACGCCGCATTGAACTCCTTAAGGATAAAGTTGGGTTTAAGGTTGACACGCAATACACTGCAAAGCAAAACCTCCCCGCCCGCCAGTGCCGCCTCCACCCCGAATTTTCCGTCCCCGACCCGTGGAAGGCAACCATCTTCACCAAGCAGAAGGACGGCACAGTAAAAAACATCGAACTATCCATGTTCGACACAGAACAACATGCGGACAACGCAGAATTCTGGATGCAGGAGTCACTCTGCCCCGCAGGAGAATGGGGCTTCCGATATCCATCGCCAGACGGCAAGGGAACGGTCACGCTCGTCAACACGTTCGACACGACAGCGACGCGTGACTGCTATATTCACTGCAGCCGCTCCGAACAGCGCATCAACCTCGAACAGTGGACATTCCCCCTGCCCCTCACACCAACTTCTGGCCCGCGCTTCTCAAACACATACGTTTTTAGCGTAAGGTAACTCATTTGGCGCAACCGCAAGGGGCGCTGCATGGGTGCAGGCGGCACAGCCGCATGGAAGCCATTAGAACGTCAAAAACTCATTTACAAAATTTCAAATGATGGTATAGTAATGCCAGTCGAGTGAAATCTGTCTAAAATATGCAGGGGCTAGTCCTATGTTGAATCTGAGCAGAAATATACCAAATTTTATACGTGTCGGTTGTTTTGTCTGCATCCTGCTGTTTTCGTGCGCCGTTGGAGAGGAAACTCCCAAGGAACGCCTCAAGCGATACCTTGATTACGGCGCGATGTTCAAAAGCGAATTGATCAAGCAGAAACTCGTCGAATATCCTGGCAGTAAAAAAAATGGCAAAGACGAAGTGCCATTATGGGAGAACATGACGTCGGAACAAATACGGAAGTTCATCCGCAAGTTCATTCTACGTGCGTATCCCGTCTGCTGGAGTTTTGACAGATTCACGTCGGGCAGTTATCCTATTCCATCGCTGGAAATCAAGGATCAAGGATGTACTTTCATGCTTGTCGAAAGCAACGTTAGGCTTGCGGGCAGCAAATATGCCGAAAGTCATCCGAAAATCGTCTTTCCAGATGAAATCTTCCCCATGGGACTGTTGAAAGACAAGGCAAAAATCGCCAAGGAACTCGACATTGAGGATCCGTCGAAAATCTACTGTCTGCTCGTCACCAGATGCGGGTCTATGAACCTATGGGAATTCTATAGTTCTAATTTCGAGTTCTTCTTGAAAGGCAAGGTGAAGGCCCAAAAGGATTTGATGAAATCCGCCAAGTCTGATAATGACAGGCTCACAGCAAAGGCTAAGAAGAAAGTCAAGGATGTGAAGGACGACAAGCCACCAGTCGATGCGGAGGAAAAGCCAAAGAAAGACGACGGCGATGATAATGACGACGATGACGACGA
>JAGCTA010000035.1 GCA_017963875.1 Victivallales bacterium
GATTGAGGAGATCGCAGCGGCCGAGCTGACAGACGAGGACGAGACTCTTGCAGAGCGGCATGCGGCCGCTGCCCATGCTGAGGAGATAGCCGAGAACGCGAACGCGGTCACCGAAGCGCTCGGCGGGGACGAGGGAGCGGCCGCGATTATCGCCTCGGTGCGTCCGCGTCTTGCCGCCGTCGCAAGGCATCTTCCGCAGGCGGAGGCATGGCTTGGCGAAGCCGAGGAGAACAATCGAGTAGTTTTATGTTATAACGTAACCAATTGCAACCAAAGGAAAAGAACATGAATTGGCGAATCAAACTTTCGACGATTGCAACCGCACTTTTACTTTCACTGTCTTTGCGTGCCGCACCTGACGTGGTCAAGGCGAGTTCTTTCGGCTTCAACGCGGAGGACGCGACCGAATGTCTTCAGGCGGCGATCAATTCAGGCGCTAGGAAGGTGATTATCGACAATGTCGGCAAGGAGTGGATTGTCCGACCTCTCAAACTGCGCAGCAATCTAGAACTTGTGTTTGAGGATGATGTTGTGTTGCTTGCGAAGGAAAACGAGTTCAAGGCTAGGAATGCGTCGATGTTTTCAGGCGGAAACATCCAGAACGTCAGCATCATCGGCGGCAAGAACTGCGTTATTAGGATGCGCAAGAAGGACTACCTCGACGAAAGCCGCTACGAGAAGGCAGAGTGGCGGCACGGCATAGGCCTCCATGGCGCAGATGGTTTCGTGCTGAAGAACATGACAATTCAGTCGACAGGCGGCGACGGACTGTATCTCGGCTGCGCGGGAACCAAGGCGTGCAACAATGTGCTTGTTGAGAACTGTGTGTTTGACGACAACAACCGACAGGGACTGACAGTCATCGGGAGCGACAATACGCTCATCAAGAACTGCGTGATGAAAAACACTTGGGGAACGAACCCAATGGCGGGCATCGGAATCGAACCGAACAATGTTTACGGTACAATGACCAACCTCGTATTCGAGAACTGCGAGTGCTACGGCAACGCATGGATCGGCGGCTATCTGCACAACTGGAACCTTGACCCAATCAAGACGCCGCCGATTTCAGTCACGTTCATAAATTGCAATTTCCACGACAACACGTTAGGCGGATTCTCCGTTTACGGTGTCAAGAAAGGTGGTCGCGTGGTGCACGGCACTGCGGATTTCATCAGATGCAATTTCACGGGAGACGAATTGTACGCGCTGGCTTTCTGCAGCCTGACCATGGACGGGTTCAAGGTGACGCTGAAGGACTGTGTTGCTTCGGTGACCGCCAAGTCAAAAGCGGCAGTCTGGCTCAAGACGGAAATGTTTGAGCCGTATGGCAATGTGGATTTCGGCAACCTGAAGATCCGCGACGAAGTCGAGCGCGAGCCGATTCAGGCGACACCGATGAGGCTTCAGGGCATGGACACCATCTATGGAACGCCTGTGGTGGCGGTCGGCGACGGCCCGTACAAGGCCATCGATCTGGCACCGATTATGGCTGCGAGGCCGAAAAGTGATCTGGGCTTGGAGGCAGCGAAGCAGACGGAGTTCGTCGCCGTAGACTACATGGCGGGCGCCGACGGCCCAGGGGTAAAGGCGGGCGAAAAGGTCCGCCTGCGCGGCTCGAACACATTTGTCCAGTGTGTCAGAAAGGGCACGACGGCACGCGTCCATCTGTGGACGGACAAACTGGTTGAACGTGATACCAAAGTCGACCCGCAGAAGATCGTAATTGAGAATAGCAAGGGCAAGGCGGTCAAGAGCGTCATGGTCGATGAAAACGAGCAGGTCGTCGAACTGACCTCGCCTACTGAGGACGAAGTGTACATGTTCAAGTTTGGTGGACGTCATCCGTTCCATGTGTGGAGCGAAGCGCCAGGGCATGGCATGATTGCGGCCAATTTGAGTCCTTTCTGCACGTCCTCCACCTGGTATTTTGTCGTACCTGCGGCATTGAAAAAAGTTAGCGTGATGGTGTGTGCGTCTGAACTGGAGTCTGCGGTTGCGTGCCTTTACGACGCGAACGGAAAAGCACTCATGGAGCCGAAGCATGTCACTGACATTGATCTTTTGAACGTTTCGCGTCAGCCGACAGAGAAAGATGAAATCTGGAGCATCCGTTTTACAAAGACGGTCGAGGACTATTCGTTCACGCTGATGGGCGATTTGGATCCCATCGTTTTCAGCGACCCGCAGAACGTCATCATAAGAAAGAAATAGGTAGTAGCGAGGGCAGGACGCTAATACTCCAAATTTAAGCATTATGGGACTAATAGGACCTATGGGACACATGAGACAACTCAAACTATTTCATCTGTCCCATCTGTCTCAAATGTCCCATTTGTCTGGACCAATAGGACCCTATGGGACACATGAGACAACTCAAACTATTTCATCTGTCCCATCTGTCTCAAATGTCCCATTCGTCCCACAAAAGTCAGGAGTATGTGCGTCTCGTCGTTGACAACACAAAGGAGCAAAATTGGATATGGCAACAAAAAAGAAAACGAAAAAAGAGGCGGCGGCGACGTCGGTCAGCGAGTGGAAGCGCGAGCAGGGCTGGGATAAACTGAATGAGGACGAACTCAAGAGGCTTGAGAAATACAATGGGGAATACATTGATTTTCTGAGCAGGGCGAAAACAGAGCGTCTCGCTCATGACATCGCGCTTGACATGGCGAAAAAGGCAGGCTTCAAGAATCTTGATGACCTTGCGCGTGCGGGCAAAAAACTCAAGGCAGGCGACCGCGTTTACCGCTCATGCTACGGCAAGACGCTTTTCCTCGCGCAGATCGGCTCCGAACCATTGGAGAACGGCATGAACCTCGTCGGTTCGCATATCGACTCACCGAGGCTGGATGCCAAGCCGTTCCCGCTTTACGAGGATTCGCAACTTGTTCTTATCGATACGCATTACTACGGTGGAATCAAAAAATACCAGTGGGTAACGATTCCACTGGCGCTTCACGGCGTCGTCTATAAGAAAAACGGCGAAAAAGTCCAACTGGATATCGGCGAAAAGCCAACGGATCCCGTGTTCATGATTACGGACATCCTGCCGCATCTCGGACAGGAGCAGGCGGAAAAGAAACTTGGGACGGCTTTCAAGGGCGAGGAACTCAATGTGCTTATTGCCAGCCGTCCTGTCGACAAGAAAGATGATGTCAAAGACGTCAAGGACAAGACGAAACTGCGCATCCTTCGGCTGCTTCGAGATTCGTATGGAATTGAGGAGGAGGATTTTGCAAGCGCAGAACTGGAAATCGTCCCCGCAGGCGGTGCAAGAGAATTAGGCTTGGACCGTTCGATGGTTGTCGGCTATGGACAGGATGACCGCGTATGCGCGTTTGCGGCAGTCAAGGCCATGTTGGATAGCACGGATGTACCACAGCGCACGCGTGCGGCTGTCATCTGCGACAAGGAGGAAATCGGGTCGTATGGCCAGACGGGCATGGATTCAACATTCATGGAGAACAACGTCGCCGAACTGGTGGCTTTGACGGCTGCGCATGGTGGCAGTGAATTGATGGTTCGCCGTTGCTTGGAGCGTTCCATGATGATTTCAGGCGATGTCTGTGCCTTGCATGATCCGCAGTTTGGAGAGGTTAGCAGCCCGAATAACATGGCGAAAATCAACTGTGGCATCTCAATCTGTAAATATACGGGGGCACGTGGTAAGAGCGGTTCCAGCGATGCGAGCGCCGAATTTATGTCAAAGGTTCGCAAGTGCTTTAACGACAACGGCGTCGTATGGCAGATGAGCGAATTGGGCAAGGTGGATGTCGGTGGCGGCGGAACCATAGCGCTTTATCTCGCAAGGTATGGCATGTGCGTCGTTGACTGCGGTGTCGGACTGTTCAACATGCATGCCCCCATGGAAATCGCTGGAAAACTCGATATCTACATGGGGTACAAGGCATACAAGGCGTTCTTGGCAATTGAGTGATATACGCGTTTTTTTCAGCGATAGTTTCTGGAGTGGCAAACAATGGAAAGCATTGGAGATATTAAAGATGTGAATTTGGTGCCTGCGCAGTGCCTGGGCGGGCGCGGGAGACGTGGGGCCAATGATCGCATCAACCATGCGATCATCGGTGTTGGAGGCATGGGGCAATCCCATATCGGCTATGTCCTGAACGATCCGCAGGCAAGGCTGGTTGCCGTCTGCGACGTGTTCAAGTCGCGGCGCGAGGCATCGGCGGAACGTGCGAGGGCCGCAGGCCACGACTGCTGTCGGCCCTATCATGATTTCCGCGAGATGATTGACAGGGAGGACATTGATGTCGTCCATGTCGTGACGCCGCCTCATTGGCACGCACTCCAGAACATCTCTGCGCTGAATGCGGGGTGCGATGTTTGGGCGGAGAAGCCGATGACGCGCACAATCGCCGAGGGAAAGGCGGTCGCGGAGGCTGTTCGCCGCAATGGCCGTGTGTTCAGGCTGAATACGTGGTTCCGCCTGTATGGGCAGTTCTACGGACTTGGGACCACCGTTGAACCACTGGCGAGATTGGTTCGCAGCGGTGCTCTTGGCTGGCCGCTGACGGTCCGAATCAGCGCTCATACGGGATTCGCATGGAAGGCCTCCATGTGGACGGGGAAGTTGGGGCTTGCTCCAGAGCCCGTGCCCGATGATTTGGATTATGACCTCTGGCTGGGACCAGCCCCCTGGAAACCCTATACGTCTCATCGCACGTCTCCATCTTTCCGTGGTTATTGGGATTATGACGGCGGTGGCTTGGCGGACATGGGGCAGCATTATCTTGACCCCGTTCAGTATATTCTTGGCAAAGATGAGACAAGCCCCGTTGAAATTGAGGCAGTGGCTCCATGGCCGCAGCATCCAGATGTTGTCGGAATGTGGGGGCAGGTCTATATGAAGTATGCCGATGGCTGCAAAATCATTCTCGAATCCTGTGAATGGGGCGATGAGGAGACAAAGGGGAAGCCGTTTATCGAGGGACCAGAAGGAAAGGTTTATCAAGGGTTCAGGACAGAACCAGAATCCCTTGCGACTTTGGTCACGACTCTTCCCGAGATGCCGCCGCAGGTGAAGGATTTCAATGTGTCCATCCGTACCAGAAAGCCCTTCGGACTGAATGAAACGAACGGCAACCGCAGCAATATTCTCGTGCATCTGGCGAACATAGCCATCAGGACAGGTCGAAAACTGCATTTTGACCCAGTCTCCATGCGGTTTATCAATGACCCAGAGGCCAATCGCCTTGCAGAACAGCCGATGCGTGCACCTTGGCATCTGTAGGATATAGGTGCGGACATTTGCGACAATCAGCCAGAGAAGGAAATACAAATATGGAAATATGCGTCAAGGAACTTGCTGAAAAACTGCGGAAAGGCGAGAAGGTCGTTGATTTATTGGAGGCATGTGGCGACGATGCGGTCCGTGAACTGGTCGCCATGCTCAAAAAGGAAAATGATGAGGAAACTGTCAATGCGTCTTTCGCTCTGGAGGCTTTGACAATGCATCATTCGCGCCCTGGCGCGGATGCAGAGCGTGAAAAGTTCGCGGCCTGCCTTGCAGCCTGCCTGAAGGACGGGTGTGCAGATGAAGTCGCCAAATGCGTTGTCATCAAGGCGATGCAGTTATGCGGCGGTGATGCGGAAGTCCCTGCGCTGGCGGAACAACTTGATGAACCGCGCGTCAGGGATTATGCGATTATGGCTTTGACTGCCATCGGGACGCCAGCTGCGGGCAAGGCGTTGCTGAAGGCGGCAGAATATGCAGAAAGCGATGTCGCGTTGGAGTATGTCACGGCGTTGGCAACGCTGAAAGTTTCGGATGCCGCGACTCTTTTGATGAGGCTCTGGCGTACAGCCGATGCTTATCATAGGGTCAATATCATGGACGCTTTGGCTGAAATTGGCTATGATGGCGCAAGCTTTGGGATGCTTGATGCGTTGGATGGAGCATCGGAGACGGAACGTGCTGGGGCGCGGTCGGCTATTGCGAAACTTGCTAGAAATATGGAATGCCATGAAATGGCCGAAGGTTTGGCTAGGGAATATGATGGGCGTGAACCTGGCGAAGCGAGCATCGCTGTGATGCTTGACAACGTGGGAGACCGTCGAACCATCATGTCTAGGATTCTGAAGGAAATCGCTCATGGCGATGTTGTCCGCAGAGAGGCGATGCTGACGTTGCTTCTTGGGCAGAAGGATGACGAGATCACCCGTGAACTGATTGAACTTGCCGATTCGTCATCTGGCGAAGTTCGAGCGGCTATTGTGAGGAATTTGGGACGTCGTCGTGACAGGGGGGCACTTGCGTTCGTCACATGTCAGGTGACCAATGATGACTCAAACGTGAGGCAGGCTGCTTTTGAGGCGCTTTCAATGCTTGATGAGTCTATCGCGGGTGATTGCGTCCTGAAAGCGTTGGCGTCTGACTCTCAAGAGGATGCCGAGATGCTGAAAGCCATCATGGCTCCTCTTGCGGTTGAAGGCTTCGCTGCGCGTGTGGCGGCTGTCGTTCCCAAAGCGAAGGGTGCGCTGAAAGCCGTCGCTTTGGATTTCCTTGCAGCCAGAGGCTTTACAGAGGGCAGGGCGGTGGTGCTGACGGCGTTGGTGGATTCCGCAGACTGTGTTCGAATTGCGGCTCTGAAAGCGTTGGCGGTGCTTGGCATCGCTGATGACATCGACGCGATGCTGCCTGCGCTCTCATCGACCGTCGCTGACGAAGTGGCTGCAGCGCAGGAAACGATGGTCGCTCTTGGAAAGGCGGGCGAAAAAGCCGTGGCAAAACTGCTGTCGGCGTTGGAAGCGGCGGATGTGGCGCGAAAGGTCGCTCTCTTGCCAGTGATGGCGAAAATCGGCGGAAAACAGGCGTTTGGTGGTGTCGAGGCGAATCTGGGAGCGACGGATGTTGCTGTAGCCCGCGCGGCCCTGGAGGCGTTGGCCGCCTGGCCCGATGCGTGCGCGGAGAAGACGTTGTGCGCGGTTGTGGAGTCTGCGTCGGACGATATGCGTGAAACGTTGCTGAAAGGGCTGTTCCGCGTCTGTGCATTGATGACGGGACGAACGGCGTTGGACTGCGTCCCATCGCTTGTTTCAGCACGGGGACTTTGCCGAAATGACGACGAGCGGAAGTGGCTTCTGGAGGCGATTGGCGAAGTTCGTTGCGAAGAGGCAGTGGAGCAACTGATTCTGCCCGCATTGGCTGACAATGCGCTGCAAGACGTTGCCTTCGTCACCGCAGTGAAAGTCATCTGTTCTCGCGGAGGAAAGGACGCAGGGTTGAACGGCGTTGCATCGCAAAAGGCACTGGAAGCGGTCGTGGCAAAAACTGCGGACGACGATCTTCGCAAGAAGGCGGAGGCACAGTTGCGTGAAATGCTGACCGCAGAAGGCGCGGAGGAACGGAAAATGCGCGCGGCTTACGCGTTCTGAGCAAGAACTTTGAATAAATAGGAAATTATATACTTGGGTTTTCTAGAGGTTCTAGAGATTCTAGAGATTCTAGAGGTGTTCTGCCAGACAAAAACTGCTAGGGAAATCAAGTATATAATTGCCATTTTTGCAAGAACTTCTAGGCAAACTTGTTATGAAAATAGATGTCGGAACCGCATATTATCCAGAAGACTGGGATAACAATCGAGTGGAATACGATGCCAATCTGATGAAAAAGGCGGGGCTGACTCATGTTCGCATGGCTGAATTTGCCTGGTCCCGCCTAGAGCCAACCGAAGGAAATTACCAATTCCAGTGGCTTCAGGATGCGGTGCGAATCTTTGGAGAACACGGCATATTAACAATACTTTGCACGCCATCTTCGGCTGCGCCTGCTTGGATGTGCAGAAAATATCCCGAAATTCTGCGACAGAAACGTTCTGGGGAAAAAGCCTGGTTCGGGGTGCGCGACCATACTTGCTATACTTCTGCAAAATATCGTGAACTAGTTTGTGGAATGGTTCATCAAATGACCAGTGCATTCAAGGACAATCCATACGTTGTCGGCTGGCAGATCGACAATGAATCAGGCTGTTCCCGCTTTCAGGAATGCTTTTGTCCTGATTGCCAGGCGGCTTTTCGTGAATATGTCCGAAGGAAATATCAAACATTGGAGAACCTGAATCAAGCGTGGCATACCACTTTCTGGAGCGGCGAATTCACCTCGTGGGACGAAGTTGAACTTGAAGCGGATTTTGACAATATGGGGTCATGCCGTCAGGTGGAATCACGACGTTTCAGAAGTCACCAGCAGGCTGATTTTATATTGATGCAGGCGGAAATCATCCGAAGAGCGATGCCGCAGGCATTGATTGGAACTAATAATTACTGCGGCGCAGACCGCTATGAGGTTTTTGACAAACTGGATTTTGCTGGTAATGATTATTATCCCAATTATAGAACTGAGAATATGACAGATCCAGTCAAGAACAAATATGAGATCGGTCTCTATGCAGGATTGAAGCAGGATGTCGCTCCATGGATTATGGAAACTCCGCCGTGCCCAGGATGGCCCGTGAAAGACATGACCCGATTCTTTTTCTGGCTATTCATCGCTTATGGCTATGACAAGATATTCTATTTCCAATGGAATAATCATTTAGGCGGCAATGAAAAAGACCATCCGTATGTGATTCCTCCATTTGGAAGGCCAACTCACCAGTATGATTTGCTACGGGATATCTGTGGTGAAGCAGAACGAGTGCTGTGTCCGTATTCAGAACTGCCGCTTCCACGTAGTCCTTATGCCCTTGTGCTTGATTATGAAAATGAATGGATATATGCAGGCGGTTTCACTTCTAGAAACAAATCTCTTCACGATGCCATCCATACTTCATTTGCTGCGTTGTGCCAAGTCGGGGGATATGCAGAGATTGTTTCTCCTGATGCAGATTGGAGCCGATACAAATTGTTGATTTTGCCTTGTCAAGCATACGTCAGCAGACAAACAGCAGACAAACTGGAACAGTTCACAAAGGCTGGTGGAGTAGTGGTGATGAACGGCTCTGCTGGCTGCTTTGATGGAAATGGTAATCATCTGACTGTCCCTGGTCCAGAACATCTGCAAAAACTTTTCGGCGTTACCATTGGTGAAAACAGACACATGTCCTGCAGAGAACCGCTGCTCTATGAAGATTCCGCGGATTTTGCTTTGAATAATGTGATAGTTCGAGGCGAATTGGATAATGTTCAAGTATCTGGAACGATTGGCCAATGGACTGGTTATATTTCTGCGGATACTTCGGAGGTCCTCATGCGCTTTGACGGTTCAGTGCTGGATGGTTGTCCGTTCTGTACAATCAAGCCATACGGAAATGGGTTTGCTGTGTATTATGCGGCGGATCGCATCGACCAGGCATTGTGCAACAGAATTATCCGTTTTGCGGCTGGAAAAGCAGGCATGAAACCAGTTCCTTATCCAGAATCCATTCTGATGACTCGTCGCGGACCACTGGTGTTTGTCATCAATTTTTCCAAGCACCAGGTGGAGTTTCCATTCGAAGACCTGGGGAAAAACGTCATTGGGAATGCGCTCACCCAAGGGAAAATCACGCTTCCAGAGGAAAGCATTGCATTGATCGAGATTAACGGAGAATCTATTTGATTTCTAGTGAAAAAGATTTAGTTTATAGTCATGACATCCAAAGTCTTCAATGAGTTTGGATGTTGTATCGAATCATTCATTGAAAGAATCTCAAGAGGAAGAATCATGGCACAAGTCGCATTATTGATGGGCAGCAACTCAGACCTGCCGAAAATCCAATCCTGCATCGATACACTGAAAAAACTGGACATTGAGTTCGAGGTTCGCGTGATGAGTGCTCATCGTACGCCTGATGTTGTCATGAAGTTTGCGTCTGAAGCGGCTTCGCGTGGAATCAAGGTGTTGATTGCCGCCGCTGGTGGCGCAGCGCATCTGGCGGGGGTGGTCGCGGCACATACATTGCTTCCAGTTATTGGCATTCCTGTGGAAGGCGGCGCATTCCATGGATTGGACGCATTGCTCGCAACTGTCCAGATGCCTGGCGGAATTCCAGTGGCTACGGTTGGCGTTGGGAGCGGCGGCGCGACGAATGCGGCGCTGTTGGCGGCGCAGATTATTGCCGTGTCAGATGCGGCTGTGCGTGAACGGCTTGCGGCAGACCGTGCGGCTCGTCGCAAGAAGGTTGAGGATGCGGATGTGGACATGCAGGCAATGAAGTTCTGATTGCCGAATGTCGAAAAAGAGGGCTATAGGCGGGATGACGCGAGCATTTGCAGCATGTCTGATGCTGATGTGCGTGCGGCTTGCCGCCGTTAGTTATTATTCCGATGAGTTCAATCAGAATAATTGCCGTTTGCAGATAAAATGCACAGAAGTCCATCTGGTCAATAATCTTGGCTTTTATTGTTCACGGGCTTCTGCGCTTCTTGACAAGATATTGGGCGTCAAGGACATTCCAAAGAGAAAACTCAGAGTTTTGGAACTTGTCGAAGGCGGTGACACAGGCGAAAAAAGCGGCGATGATGTTTTTCAAGTCTGTTTTCGTGTAAATGAAGAGGAGTTGGATTTTTCGCATAGGCTTTTCAGTGAACTTATGCGTCGCCGCCTTTTCCCGCTGTGCAAAGGAGGCGTCGTAACCAAGCCATTTTTCGAGGCAGTCACGGCAGGAGTATGCTATCGATATACCCGTGGTCGCCAGGCGTTGAGCGGTTACTACGAGCCAGATTATGAGATTGCTCGTAACCAATTCATGCGAAAGGAATTCCCTAAGTTGAACGTCTTGATGGGCAACAGCGTTTCGCCCAAGCAACGCTATTTCTTCGAGTTATACATGATGCACTGCGATTTGATGCTGCTCGTGTTTGAGACGTTGCAGAATGAACAGGAAGATTGCGTCTTGAAAATATTGCAGGCAGAGCAGGCAGGCGAGAATCC
>JAGCTA010000275.1 GCA_017963875.1 Victivallales bacterium
AAGTTCCTTCTCGAACTGTTTCCCGTAAGGACCGCTCCAGTAATTTAATTTTGCGGTCCGCAATGGTTCTGCTAGCATCTGGTACGTCTTCTCCGAATAGACTGGCCATAGCGGAAAAGGTTCCGCATTCAATGCCACTCCACCATCAATCGCCAATTTTGCAGAACTATCCTTGATCATTTTCGTTCTCCTGTCTTATGGTTGATACATACTTGGAACGTTTTGATATCCTAGGGGCGACATATATGCCTGCACAGGGAAATCACCTTTTTTTGTAAGTCAAATTTATAATACATGATAGTTATTATAATTCAAGTGAATTCTTGAGTTTTTTGTGTTCTCTCGATATTTTCGTATTCTGTTGCGCTCCTTGTATGAGAAACTAAATACATCGCAGAAAACGACGCTCTTTGTCATGATGCTTGGGTTAATGGTGCAGTGCTTCAGAAGACCGAAGAAACAAAGAATAAGTCCTTGATTTTGCGACGGAAAATGGTATAATATATTATAAAAATTGAACAATTGACATACCCTTGAAAAGGAACTCGAAGAATGAAAAGATGTTTTCAGTTTACATTGATTGAACTATTGGTTGTCATCGCTATCATTGCGATTCTTGCGGCGATGCTGCTTCCCGCGCTTGCCAAGGCGAGGGAAAAAGCACGTGCCATTTCCTGTGTCAACAACCTGAAGTCCATGGGGTTGCTTGGGCACATATATTCCAGCGATTACAATGACAATATCTTTGGCTCGCGCATCATCGGGCAGTATATGGCCTCGACGAGCATTACATGGTATGAATGGATTCTCAACAACAATTATATGAACATCTCATACAAAACAGGAAAAATCGGCCAGCGCTGGCCGACGGGCAACCGCCCCAATGAGAACATCCGCATCGTTGAGACATTCGTCTGTCCGTCTGACCCGTATTATGGCATCATGTGCTGGTCATGGTATGCGGTGACGGTGAGTTATGGCATGAACAAATGGATTTCCTCGAATGCCTGCAACGGAACGCCGTCTGGCGGTACTGCGCTGGGGCACTTGTCCCAGGCGAAGAACCCTTCTGACATTTCTTATTTTGCAGACAACTACAAGTACATTGAAATAACGACGGGAGAGGCTTCCAGCAATTGTTTTGCTTATAATGAAGTTGCCAAATATGATGTGCGCAGTTATGGCGCGCATGGCAAAGGCCGTCATGTGGCTTCTCTCGATGGACACGTCGCAGCGCAGAATGCCACAAAGGTTCTTGTCAGCAACAATCTTGAAAATTTGTGGGATGGCGGAGAAACAACTGTCCGCTAAGGCATCCAGAAAATGCTCTGTTTCCTCAAAGGGCAGGTTCGACCATTCGATGCCGCAATCCTTTGAGGACTTCAATACCCCCAGGTTTCGATTCACTCAACCTGGGGGTATTGATATTTGATTCCTTTGGGGCTTTGCACAGTCTCGTTAGCATGTGCAACTATCGACCGTCAGGGTAATAGAACGTTTCTATTATTATTAGGGCAGATTCGACCTCATCAAGGGAAGAGCACGCCTTTTCCCCACGCCCCTTGACCGTATGGCGCTATTATCAGCGGCTTATGGGTATCTGCATTCAGATGGTCTGGCGGAACGGTTTCAGTCCCAGCAGGAAGAGTCCTCCACTTTAAGTCAGAATAGATTGTCTGCTTGCCACACAGTATTTTTGCAAGGATGCCACATGGAAGTCCACCAACATCCTCTCCTCGAATGGCAATCGTGTTTTTGCCCTTGCGAACACGGTCTGTCAAGTCAATCGTCTGAAGTTCGGACCATCCCTTGCAGTCCGCAACTTTCTCTCCGTTGAAGAAGACTTCGCCCTGGTCATCGATGGTAGCATAAAGGATGGTCTTGGCTTTGGCGTCTTGTACGTCAAAATCAAGGAATGCCCAGCATTTTCCACGACCGACATTTGCACGGTCATCCCATATCCAGCAAGGGGACGAACCATCGAATTTGTGTTCATAGATGTTTGTGAAATACGTGCGGTAAGGATGGCTGTCACCTCCCACAGGAAGACGCGGGCATGGGGCGATGGACGGCGGAAGCGGCTTGCTGGACAATATTAGCACTTCATACGGTGCCAGTTCCACCTGGATGGCTGTTGCTTCTTGCGTGAACGCATCAGCACGGCTTGCCGCAAGTGCCTGAAGCGGCGTGGAGGCTGCAATGGCAACAGAGGCATTTTGCTGTTCGGGCTTCAAGTTAAGAATGAAGTAATAGTTGTCACCCGCATATTGGATGACTGCGCAACGGACTGAATCAGAGGAAGTCTTCAGGTCGTCCAATTGTTTTCCCTCGCAGAAAAGTGAAGAAAGGGAGTTCGCCTCTTGGGTGACGGGGAGCATGACGTCTTCAAAATAGTCTCCCTTGTTTGGGAGAGTGAATTTATTGAGGTACTGGCACCCCCAGATGGCGAAGCCGTTTCCGCCGTTAAGCAGCGTGTCATAGACCATGAAGCGAAATTCGGGGTATGTCGGATAACGCTGTTTGGGATTGTCGGTAGAGGAGCATTCCGCCCAGCGGAAGCCTTGCAGCCACATGAAGATGCTTTTGGATGGTCCGCCGATTTGCTGAAGTCGCTGTGCGTATTTGCCGCAGGCGGTCGGTGTCTTGTCTTCCAGGCCCGAATGGCCGTTGGGATAGGGGATGGGGTAGATGTCCACGCCAAGCAGGTCGCATGTTGCCGCGTATGGCTTCAGGTCGGGGACGCTGTTGCGCGGAGCAGTATTCATCCACACGGGGTGGTAGGGGTCGAATTCTTTCATGAATTCATAGACAGCGACCATCGGCTCTGGCGGAACGCCGCCCCAAAGCGGCTCGTCGATGTGAAGATAACCGTAAAGGGCTGGATGAGCGAGGTTTTCCTTGGTCATGATGCGGCGGATTTTCTCCTCAAATTTCTTGACGTCGCGCATTGCGCGTGGCGCTCCTAGAATCAGAAAAGTCTTCATGCCAACGCTGTGGATGAAATCCAATTCACGATTCAGCAATTTTGCATCTTGCCCCAGATGGATACGGACGAGATTGACGCCATTGGCACGCGAGAATCGCATCTGTTCCTCTGGAAAATCACAGTGCATGATGGGGAAGAACGGCCTGCCACCGATGGCTGGATAGCGGTTTGGCAGGAGTGTGACCATGTTTGTGGCAGGGGGAAGCACGCGAAGGGGCGGGGAGAAGAGTTTCAAAGAATTTCCTGCATCATCACGCACTTGCGCATCAAGGAGATAGCGTCCGAAAGGCAATTTGCCTGCCGTCAGTGTGAAAGGTGCCTTTCCCTTCGTGAAGGGAACAGACATCTGTTTCAAAGCGGCAATCTCAGAATGAAGTTCAATGCTTAGTGTCTTTGCGGATTCATCAGCGGTGACGGTTCCGCTGATTACCGCGTTTTCCTGTTCACCGAAGAAGAATCCTCGGTAGAACGGCTGCTCAAGTTGGCATTCCCATCCTGCCGTGGGGTCAATCGGTACTTCAGCAAAAGCAAAATTGCTGAATCTGATGCAACCGTCGTCCCGTAGTTGAAAGGAAACGGAGATTTGGTTCGTTTTATCAGTTTTGGGGATGGTGAAAGCATGGGATTTGCCTTGCGCTCCTGACATGACATCGTCGGACACAAAACTTCCTTTTACGGCTGGTGAAATGCTCGTGCGGAATGTATGGTACCCCGTGGTTGTTTTGCTTTCACCAATGCCTTGCGCCGTATATGTCAACCGATAACAGCAGCCAGGTTTGACGGCAAGCGGCCCAAGTGTCGCAACGCCTTTTTTCCCATTGAGTTGGAGTATGTTGTCCTTGATTTGATGTGGATCGGGGACTGACCAGAAACCGCCAAGGCAGCGAGGGGCTGTTTCGGAAATATGCAGTGACAGATTGCGGATTCTTGCGGGATGCGGGGAGGTTTTGTCCAATTGTAGCACGACATAGCAGACGGCGTACGGGTCAGGCATGAGGAACTCGAATCTTTCCTGTTTCCAGCCAGGAGAAGCATCCCGCCAGAATGCCGATTTGTAATTGATATGATTGGTCAGTTTGCCGTTAATATTGACACATCGTTCAATATAGACGCGATATTTCGCAGGGCCACCTTGGCCTTCGGCGTCCCAACTCAAAACAAGTGGAACCTTGATTGGCGGCTTGATTCCAAATTGGACAAGTTGGGTGTTTTGTTTTTCATCTGGTTTCAGCACGACATCGGCTCCTTCCGACTGAAATTCATAATTGCCTCGTGAAGTCCATCTGACGGCATTTCCATCCTTTTGCTGCTTGAAGAATCGGTTCTCTATATAGTCTTTATCCTCTCCAACAGTTGCAAATGCAGATAAAAGCACTGATAGGCAGAATAATTTGAAACCAATTCGCATTTTGTTTTTTCCTTTACCATTGTTGATTGTGAGAGAGTGCTATTTCAAGTTATAATTAACCATTCCTTGACGGAATGTCAAGATGATGAATTGCGTTTTGACGATTATCCCTTATGCGATTCACGCATAAAAAAGAGTCAGACAACTTGCTTTGTATGATAGCAGACTTAAGTTATTGTCATGTTCAATATCAACCTTATAGTTACCAATTGCTCATAAAGGAATCATTAATTCATGCGTATTGAGGAAATCGACAAGAATTTCGCTGTACAGACAACCAATGGAAAAACGCTGGTGTATCTTCCTCCGACTGCACAAGGCATTGAGGTCAATGGTCTTCCTTTTTTCAAGGAGGAAAGGAGACTCTGCCGTCTGTCCATGGCAAGCCTGCCAGAACAGACTGTGGGAGTGCAGGATGAAGCGTGGATGCCTGCTGGTGTCCAGGTGCGCTTCAAGACAAATTCACGAATCATCGGCGTCAAATATCGTCTGAGGCGGTTGCCGAATGTCGCACGCATGCCGATGTCTGGCAGTTCGGGGTTTGACCTGTATCTAGGGCAGGGGAGTGCAAAGAAATTTGTATCCGTGTCTGTTGGCTCCAACGAATATGGTCCGCTGGAGTTTTCCGCGTTGCTGATGGACATTTCAGGCGGCGTGCCGTCCCCAGAAGTATCGCCAGTTTATCAGCCGCTACCAGGGACGGATTTGCGCGAAGTGACTATCAATTTTCCAACTTATAATATCGTTGACGAAGTGACGTTTGGCTTGGAACCTGGTTCGGAAGTGCTTCCTCCAACGCCATTTGCCATTGAAAAGCCAATCGCTTTCTATGGTTCGTCAATCACGCAAGGCGGATGCTCCAGCCGTCCTGGAAATACCTATATCCAACATTTGTCCCGCTGGCTTGACGCGCATGTCATCAATCTCGGTTTCAGCGGTTGCGCCAGAGCGGAGATTTCCATGAACCGATTCTTGGCAGGGCTTGACATCAGTGCACTAGTTCTTGACTACGACCATAATGCACCTAATTCCGATTATCTGCGCGAGACGCATGAACGTCTGTTCAAAACTGTGCGCGAGGCACAGCCAGAGTTGCCTATTGTTCTGGTTTCCAAGCCAGATACCGACAAGAACCTGGTCGATACACAAAAACGACTTGATGTCATTGAGACGACTTATCAGAACGCCTTGAAGGCGGGTGACAAACATGTGTTTTTCGTCGATGGCAGGACGCTGTTCGGTAAGAAAGACCGTGATGCCTGCACTGTGGACGCCTGCCACCCGAATGACTTGGGGTTCTACCGCATGGCAGAGGCTATAGAACCTGTCTTACGTCAGGCATTGGGAATCTAGCCCTCACAGCTTCCTCGGCGCTTTGCACACGCGCACGGCTTTCCACGATACTTCGCGCACGCTCACAGCTTCCTCGGCGCTTCGCCCGCGCACAAGATCAAAGGTATGTGCAAGTCACGGGGCCGTAGAGGCCGCTTTCGTGGTTGTCCTGATCAAAGATGCGTGTGCGGGAATCGTATGGTGAAACAGGCGGAAAGCGTTTGTAAACACCGTCGCGGATATGCGCTGGGGCGACGGCGTTGGCAAGTGCGTTTGCGACGGTCACTTCCAGGAGGTTCTTGCCTTTCTTAAGCACAATCTCGTAGGTATGCGGGCCGAAGAATTTGAGCGGCAGAGATTCGCCGTTCAGTTTAACTTCGCAGGCATGGCAGACACGGCCGAGATCAAGGAGGGCTTTACCAGCCTTGTAAGCGGAAAACTCCAGGGAGTATAACGCCCTGCCGCTGAATTCCTCCCCGAGAATCGGTCGCCAATCGCCGAGGTTGACCTTGCGAGGCTTGGCGTTTTTGAAAATCGTGTGAATGTACTCTGTTTTTCCAACGGCATACTGCCGAATTTTACGGAACATCCAGTTGCCGTCCAATGTGAATGACTCGCCTTTGTTTTTTTTTTCAGAAGAGACGTCTGGTTTTGTTCCAGTCATTATGAGTAGGGAACCGTATGGTTCGAAAGTCCAGCCGAATTTTCCTTTTTGTGTCTTCAAGCCAATGAATTTTCCTGTACTGGGGTCGCCGCGGACGATGCCTTTGGTTTCGTCAAGTCCGATTCGAACAGTTGTCTTTTCTGCAGTTTCATTGACAAGAAAATAGACGGATGAGCCTGTGCATTCGCGTTTGCAGACACGGATTCGTGAAGAATCCTTTCCACTAATGTCACATGTCTTTGGAAGGCATTTTATATCTGCTATCCTGTGAATGACAATGCCGCCACGTGTCTTGAACTTACGAAGGCATTCCTTTGCGCTGTCGCTCAACCAGTTGGAAGTCGGAAGAACAATGGCTGAATAGGCCATTTTCCCGATTTTCATCGTGCCGTCCCGTCTGATGGATGCTTGGGAAAGTTGGTCATCATCGATGAAATCGAAATCGTGGTGTCCTTTCAGAAGTGCATCGGAGAAGTGAAAATGCTCTTTTACGGCGTGTCTTTCGTCCTTGCCGCCTGCCCATATCGCCTTGATGTCATAAAACACGGCGATGCGGATGGCAGGCTTGCCAGTGGACAACAGCGAGCCGATTCGGGCAGCATAACTGAACAGCGGCGGCATGAAATCCCAATATGTGTCGTTTGGACCGAATTTCGGACCTGCGCCGACCATGTTCTGGCCGAACGTCTTGTAACTGAATGACCCAAATACGAATTGAGTTATTCCTCGGACAAGCATGTAGTCGATGAGCCATTTCATCTCGTCTGGCGTCAACCCATTGCCATAGATTCCAAAAGACTCGGAGAAGACATCCTTGGCACCTGTCTGATGGGCGGCGGATGACGCGTATTTCGGGAAGGGTGCCGTGCGACCGCCAGGGAATAGTTGCCGCCAGATGACATCGACTCCAGGCGTGTCGAATAGCCGCAAACTGCGGAGAACATGGCCAAAACCGTATTTTTCATTGCCCTCTGGCTCGTCTTCGCCGCCGAGATGACCACCTGAACGCAAGTGGTTTGCACGGCACCAGTCGCGCAATGGAATCATGTACCGCTCGGCAAACAACTGCGCCTTGACGTCCAGATAATCGACGCGTACTTTCTGGACATCGGAGTTTGCAGGAGTTTCTTCAAGCAGTTCAGCGATATGCGGCATGATGTCGTAGCCTTTTCTGGCAATGAATTCCTTTGCGAAGTCTGAACACCAGCCGAGGGAGCGCCCCGCATCCAGACGCGGCATGGCGGGTTCGTCTGAAAACGCGGAAAGAATTGACTTGCCGAAGTGCCGTGATACGTATTTTTTCAGCCGTTCATGAGTGAGTTTCAGGAACTTCTCGGTCACGCCTTTTTCGATGACATTGGGGTAGGGGGCGTCTAATTCTGGATGAGGAATGTCATGCTTCAGGACAGGGATTCCGTCGTCGCCTTTTACATAATAACTTCTGGCAAAGCGTTTTGGTGCATTCTTCATGACCTCGCCGCACGCGCCGCCTGACGGCCAGCCGCCCTCGTCATACAGCCAGATGTGCATGCCGAGTTCCGTGGCGTAGTCAAATACTCTTGAGAGTAACTCAAGGTATTCTTTCGTCATGTAGTCAGGCGTCATGTCCGAGGGTTGCGAGCCAGGGCGGAATCCTCTCGGGAATGGATGAAGACAGACGGACTTGGCACCGTGCGCAACCATGTCCTCCAGGTGATGCCGTAACGTTGCTTCATCCAGACGTGTGTTCCATATCCAGAAAAAGCCAGGCGAGAATTCTGCTGGCGGATTGGTGAATGCGCTTTTCTTAAATGCCATTGTCCGTCTTCCCTGATTGTGATCACTGTTGTGTTGCTTACTTACCGTGCGATGAAGATTCGGATGCCGTATGGCTCGAAGGCTTCCGTGAACGTACCGTCCTTTAAAGTCGCACTGCGGTTTTCCTTGTACCAGCGGATTTCCTTGCAGCCTGGAATCGTGATGTTTGCAGTCACAGGGTCCATGACAGAATTAACTGCGAATACCCACGTGTCTTCCTTGTGTTTCTTCGCGATGATGACGATGGAGTCTCTGTTGAGCGGATTCTTGTCTGGACCATTGACGACGACTGGCTGTGGCAACTTGATGGCACGCTCGGCGAGAACGTCATGCAGGTTGGAGATTTCCATTGACAGAGTGGTCATGATGCGCCACGTTTCGGGCGAATAGATGGCACCGTGGTTCTTTTCACTGCCAGGCGCGTATGTGTACCACGTGATTCCGTGGGCACCGCAGGCGATGGCCGCCCAACTCATGGCATTCACTTCTGTCTCCGTCGGGAAACGCTTCCAGGCTGTCCAACCTTCCATATACTGGATGATTGGCCAGATGGAACGCGGTCCTGCGTTCTGCGACTTGATGTTGTTGAAGCACTTCTCCATGTCGCTGACGACCTTGGCAACGCAATTGCGCGCTATTGCCTCGCCCAATTCCCTGACGGGATAAATCTCTGGCAAATAACTCTCTGTGCATTTCTCAAAACCATCGTAGCCGCGTGCACCGTCGGCCTGCGTGCAAATTCGTGACGGATCGATGGCGGCGAGATTGTCATGTGTGAGCATCAGGTTCTCTGGCGTATCGTGCGAAGACGTGTCATCGCCGACATACCATGCGATGATGTTCTTGCAACGGAGGAGCATGGTCATGATTTCATTGTTCTTTTTGTTGAAGTGATTGAAAAGTTTTATTCCATACTTTTCAGCGGCGGCGAAAAACTCGGGATCCGTGCTAGCAGTGTATGTGTGCGCCATGTTGAAGCCTGCGGCTTTCAGGCCACGGAATGCCTCGTCGAAATTGAAGTTGTTGAATTTGCGCTTTGAGATGGAATAGATGCCGACGGGGAAGTAAGGCTTGCCGTCGAGCAACGTCATGCCGTCGTCGCGGAGTGTGACATTCGGGCCAGAAATAGGTGTGCCAGTCCAGAACCAGAGTTCCGACTTGGCGGAGGCTCCGTTGATAGCCTCTGCTTCGCACTTGACAATATGCATCCCGTCAGTGAAGCCGCCCGCAGGCGCGGCAATCGTGTAAATATTTCCATTGCGGACAGCGGCGATAGGTTTACCGTCCAAGGCAACTTTCACTTTGTTAAAACTAATAGGCAGATCAGAGCCAACAAGGAATTTCAGGGGTTCATTCCTATTTGTTGTCGGTGTTTGACTTATGTGTTTGAAATACGGGGTTCCAGCAGAGGTGAATTGCGCCCAATCCTTATCGGTTAACTTCCCGATGGTAACGCTGCGGAGAGTTGGATGCGCTGTCTTTGTGGATGTCATGGAAACCTTCCAGCGAATCCATTTCGCGTTTTCGGGAGTGGCAATGGCATCGCCGACATTGACTGGCTTGAATGGCGTCCAGGCATTCAGGTCAGGCGTGTCGTTTGTGGATATGGTTGTCGAATACTCGAATACCACGCTGCAACCATCTGGAATATCGACGTCAGCGTTAAAACGAGGATTTTGCTCCGATAATGGAAGCGTCGTTGATACGACGTAGCCTTTGCCGCGCGGGGCGGTGGCTGAGTTGATGAAACTCAACGATGCATAATCAAGAAAGATGTATTCGTCAACATCGATATTCGGGTTGTCAAAACCGTAGGTCAATCTTGCTTTTGTGGCATTTGCGGGAATCTCGCCATATTGGATGTTGTATCGCATGTTGCCAGGCGTGGAATCTAGCGTGAAGGTCTTTGAAAAAATAAGTTTGTCATCCTTGTCAAACCATTCGATATGCGAACCGTAACCTGGTGATTTCCAGATTTTATTGAGTCTGACGGACGACTCTACCTTAATTTCAAGCCGATAGGTATCCATCCCTTCAGGAATGGCGACTGTTTTTGCCTGAATCTGCCATGCGGTATCGCCTTTTTTCCCCATGGCATTGGTAATCATCAGGCCTTTCATGCCCTTGTAGGTCGTGTATTCCATTTTCGCATGGTTTTCATAATTGGCGACTTCCCATGCCCCTGGAACGTTGAAATCGTCTTGGAACGCTGGAATGACAACTGGTTCGGGCACAATGGCTCCGTCTTGGATTTGAAGCCCCACGGGATAATCGGGAGAGAAGGCGTAGAGCATTGTCATTAAGGATAATGCAATCAAGGCAAGCAGTTTCTTCATCGTTTGTTCTCCGTTTTTTATGGTGATTGTCAAAAAGAAATGATTTTTACTAAACTATTGGAGATATGAGAGGAGGAATTTCCTGACGGCAGTGAGCGCTTCGTAGGTGAAGTGCAGGCCATGCCCCATGCCAGGTGCTTCGACATATTTGATGTCGCGTCCCCGATCGCGGAGCATTTTAACTAAGCGGTCGGTGTGCGCTGTCTTGCTGACGCGGACATCCTCGAAACCGTGGACGAACAGATAAGGGCAGTCTGGCAGGGCGTCAGGGTGGTAGGTTGGGCTGCGGTTCTGAAGAATCTGTGTAATGTCGCCGTAGTCGCCCATGGCATCATGGATGGTGCGTGGCAGGTCAGGGCGTTCCGTCAGGTGATAGAAAAGGTCGCAGACGGGATAGATTGCGCAGATGCCGTCAATCTGGTGGTGCGTGAACATCGACTACTCGAGAACGCTGTATCCCCCCATGCTGCCGCCACGCAGGATCAGCGGCTGGCTGGGGTATTTCTGACGGATGATGTCCATGATTTCATCCGCGAAGCGGACGGTTTTTTCATTCATCCAGTTCCACGGATTGACGAATGGATGGATGAACAACATGCCGTCATGGGCCAGCGGTTTGTCGTCGTTGGCAATATCGTCGAACATTTGTATGGCGTTGAGCCCAGGGAAGCAGAGGCAGATGGCCTTGACTTCGCCAGAGACGTACTCTGAACCAATGAACGCGAACGATTTAAGGTTATCAGGTGTCATTGCGGTTTCCTTGTTATCTATAGAAATTAACGAATTTTCCATCGGGGTGGTCGCGCCACTCGTCGATGCGCGGGATGTCGGTTATTTCGTCGAATCGGCAATTCTGGCAGAGTGTATTCTGGCAGAGTTCGACGCGGAAACCGTGTTCCCATCCTTCGCTCTTGCGGATGATGACGTTGTCAAACGTCAAGTCCTTGGCATTGCGGGCATAGAAGCATGTGCTTCCTGCCAGTTCCATCGTGTCCCAATTGCCGTATCCAGCCATGTCTGGATAATCCATGACCATGTCGAAGAAGCGGATTCCCGAGACTCGGCCAAATTCGGAGGCAGTGATGCCGCAGGGGTATTCGCCGATAGCGCGGATATGGCTGAACGTGACATCTCGGACGTATCCCGTCGGTGTCTTGCATCGCATGGTGTCAGTGATGATTAGTGGGCGATGTGCAGTCAAGTGGATGTTACTGAAAGAAATATCGCTGATTTTCGCTCCTGGGTCGTTTGCCCAACTGGCGTCGAGAACGATGCCCATGCGTGCATGGATAACAAGGTTGGAGAAGGTCGCATAGCGGATTTTCGTGCCGTTTCCGAGGCCGACACGGATACCAGCCTGCTTTGTATGCAGAATGCAGTTTGAGACAGTGACGTTTTCGCAGTCGGTTTTGTTTTTTAAACGCGCGGAGCAACTGCGGAGTGTAATGCAGTCATCGCTGCCCTCGATATCGCAGTCGGAAATGATGACGTTGCTGGCGCAATCGACATCGATGCAATCGCCGTTATGTCCCATCATGCTGTTGCGGATTCGGACATGGTGGATGATGAAATCACGGCCGCCAAACAGGAAAATCGTCCAGTAGGGCGAGTTCTTGAATTCGACGTCATGGATTTTGACGTTATGGCATTCGAAGAGGCAAAGAAGTTGTGACGGTCTCCAGCCGCAGTCGGGCTTCAGGCAGTTGCGGTAAACGGTTCCTTCCCAACGCGGATCAGGGGTGGTGAACCAGTTTTCGGAAGCGCCGTCAATCATTCCGCCTCCGAATATGGCGATGTCTTCCTGTTCAATACCGAGAAGAAGATGCTTGCCGTTGGCGTATTCCGTTGTGCTGCTCCAGTTTTGAGTACACACATCGACGGGATTGTAGTCGTCGAAATCCGCACTAGCGCGCAGGACGGCGCCGTGGTCGATGCAGAGGCCGCCGTGGCTTTTAAGATAAAGCGTTCCTGTCAAGTAAGTCCCTGGTGGAAAACAAACAATGCCGCCCTCGTCAATGGCGCGTTGAATGGCCGCCGTGTCTTTCGCAATGCCGTCTCCGACGGCACCGTAGTCCTTGACATGTCTATATTGGTTCATTCCGTCTTTTCCTTTGATTGGCATGGAAAACAATAATAGAATACTCTAATGGAAAAAAGTGCAAATGCCAGTTAATTATAGTGTCATGAAACCGATTTGTCATGCTTTTCTGCCTGTATGGACGGCAGGAGGGGAATCAGCACCAACCCCAGCAAGCCCAGAAGGGCGAATGATACATAGAGCGTCTGGTATCCACAATGCTCCAAGACATAGCCGCCAACGGAACTGCCCAACAATCCGCCAAGACCAACAGTCAAAGCGGAAAAGACGCTGTGCGCCTGGCTTTGCCGATTGGCAGGAAAGAGTTGCGCGACATACATCAGCGTTGCGCATTGATAGGCGCCCAGCGTGAACATGTGAAGCGGCTGAAGACAGAAGAGTATCGTCATATTCGATTCCAGGCTGAAACCGCCCAGACGGAGGGCGATGCCAAGCATCGCAAGAGCCAGGAGACCGCGTATGCCGATTTTCCGTGCGATGGGTCCGCTGAAGAAAATCATGGGAATTTCGCAGAGCGAACCGAAAGCCCAAACATATCCAACGACCTGACAATCATAGACTTCGCTGAGGTAACGAGAGAAGAAACTATAGTAACTCATCATTGCAAAGCGTCCAAGAAAGGCAATGATGGTAATCATTATGAAAGGGCGTGTCAGAAAATTCAATGGATGAGCATTTGATGTATCTTCCGACACGGCGGGCTCGACACGTGCACAACTTTTCGGTATGAGGAGCATGCTGCCAAGTTGTAGAACGAAGCCGATGGTAACCGTGAACATTATTAGATTCGCCGTGATTGGACGCATGACGTTGTAGAAACAGTCGATGCATGCAAGAAAGAACAGGTAGCCGATGGTGCCGCCGATGCGGATGTGGCCAAAATCACCGCCATGCTGTCGCAGATGGCAGAACGTCATGCCATCTGTCAGGGCAGGAGCAGCCTTGAAGGCAAAGCCAAAGAGAATG
>JAGCTA010000276.1 GCA_017963875.1 Victivallales bacterium
CAGAGGAAGCCATTTACGGGAATCCGGATGACAGTTTGGTCAACTGGAACGAGGAGACGCTTGCCAAAGCCATTCGTTCCGCAGGCCTGGAAATCAAAGACTGTCAGACGCAGGTTTTCCACCGTGAACAGGTCATCTCCCTTCCTCAACTTGACCATTGGTTTAACGACTCGCCTCAATCATTTGCATCACGCCTGAAGGCATTTGCCTCACAGGAACAAATCAATGCATTTCTAACTGCGCTTCGCCATGCAATTCTAAACAAGAAAGTTGCCTGGCAAAACACCATTGCCTTCATCATAGCACATAAGCCGTGATTAGCCATACAACGACACATGCTTGAACCTTTCAGATATCAGATTGCAAATTAGTAAATCCATGTTAACTTTATATTGATTTATTCTTTTTTTGAAATTCAACTTTTTCTGTTTTCGTACATAAATTACAACAAATTCAAAAGGAAAAATCATGTCTGGCGAACTAAAAATCGGCTGGGGATTCAGAGACATCTCAACAACAGAACCAACCTGCATCCACGGACAATTCCACGTCCGAATCTCACAGGGCATACTCGACCCAATCACTGTCACAGCCTTGGCTCTAGAGTCAAACGGCCAACAACTCATCATGCTCTCCTGTGACATCACAGGGCTGACAGGCGAGGTCGCCACGCTTATCCGAGAGAAAGTCCATGAATCCACCAAGGAAATCGATACCGCAAAAATCATTATGAATGCAACGCATACGCATTGCACTGGCGACGTCAACTGCTATGGAATGTGCCAGACGGGCGTCGATTTTCCCGTTCCACCATCCATCCCCTACCAGAAGCCAGGCGAATACCGCACATTCTTCGTTGAAAAATGCGCAGAGGCCATTATCGAGGCTTGGAACAACCGCACGGCTGGTGCCATTGCCTGGGGCTATGGCTACGCCGCCGTCGCCCACAGCCGCAAGACATGGTTCCTGGATGACCTTTCGAAACGCCCAGGCGCGGGTGGAAAGACTGGCATGGCGGTCAATGGCCATGCGTCCATGTACGGCAACACGTCTGATCCCATGTTCAGCCATTACGAGGCTGGTGCCGAACACCAGATCAATTTCCTCTATACCTTTGACCTGAACAAGAAACTCACAGGCGCAATCATCAATCTGCCCTGCCCCTCTCAATGCTCTGAAGGGATGACCTATCTGACAGCAGACTACTGGAATGATGTCCGTGTCCTCCTCCACAAGCGCTACGGTGACATCAACATCCTTCCGCAATGCGCGCCCGCAGGCGATCTGTCGCCGCATATCCAGCACTACAAGAAAGCGCAGGCACGCCGCCTGAAACTCAAGTTCGGGCCAGCCGAGGAAACCTACCAGGAGCAATACAATCGCAAGGACATCGCGGAACGCATCGGCGCGGCTTTTGATGACGTTCTCGCGTGGGCATCCAAGGACATCCGCACGGCGGTCAATCTCCGCAACAGCATCGAGACCATCCAACTGGAACGTCGCCAAAACACGCCTGAAGAATATGAAAATGAAATTGAAATCAAAAAGGAACTCGACAACACGCCGTTCCAGACGACTGGCACCGATGCTGAACAACTTCGTGCGAATTCCATCCTGGCGGCACGACGTGCACGCGCCGCAGGCTTCATCAAAAAATGCGAACTGGCGATGAAAGGCGAGACCTATCCATGTGATCTCCATGTGGCCGCCATTGACGACATCGCCTTTGTCACCTCCCCATTCGAACTTTACTCCGACTTCATGCACCGAATCATCGCCCGCAGTCCGTTTATCCAGACATTTAACATCCAGTTGGCGGACAATGCTGCAGCCAAGGGCGGTTCAAGTTATCTGGCGACGGAACGCGGCGTCGAAGGCGGCGGCTACAGTTCGTCGCGCTACTGCAACGTCGTCTCCCCCAAAGGCGGCCAGCAACTTGTCGAAGCCACATTGGCACGCCTCAACCAATTGTCTGAAAACTAATTAAGTATATATCAACTCAAAAGGAAAAGTACAAATGGAAGAACTCGCAATCTATGGTGGAACGCCTGTCATCAGACCAGAGGAAATCAAAAACTGGCCGCCCGTTGACGAAACAGACGAAGAGTTGATTATCAAGGCGTTGCATGAGCCAAACCAGACGCGCGGAGTCTATACGAAGAAACTTGAGCAGGAATTCTGCGAATTCAACGGCAATAAATTCGCATATTTCACCAACTGTGGCGGAAGTGCATTGCAAATGTGCCTCGCTGGCTGCGGCATCGGCGCAGGCGACCAGGTCATCGTCACGGCCTATACATGGCCATCCAGTGCCAGTTGCATCATCCACAACATGGCCGTCCCAGTCTTTGTCGATATCGACCCAGAGACATTCCTCATCGATCCAGCGAAAATCGAATCCGCCATCACGTCCCATACAAAAGCCATCCTTGTCGTCCATCTCCATGGTCTCTGCTGTGACATGGACCCCATCTGGGCTCTAGCGAAGAAATACAACCTGAAAATCATCGAAGACGCCTGCCAGGCACACAACGCACTCTACAAAGGGCAACGCGCAGGTACGCTCGGCGACTGCGCCGCATTCTCCTTCAACCAGAACAAATGCCTCACCTCAGGCGAAGGCGGCATTTTCGTCACCAACGACGAGGAAATCTTCAAACGCGGTCTCAGTCTCACTGGCTTCAGCGACATGCAACCGACCAAAGACACGGACGAATTCCCTGCGTATGCCTTCGGGCACAAGTTCTGCAATAACGATATTACCGCGGCGTATGCACTGGCGCAATTGCATAAATTTCCTGGCTACTACAAGCAACTTATTGCGAACGCCACCACGCTTCATGCTGCGCTCAAGAAGGCGGCCATCAAAGGCCTGAAACTCCCATACGAACCCGCCAACTGCACCCATAACTGGTATAATTACAACCTGCGCGTCGATTTCGACGCTCTTGGGATGGGCAGCCTGACGGATGAAGAAAAGAGCCGTTTCCGCCATGCTGTATGCGCCGCGCTCCGCGCAGAAGGCGTTTCATGCAGTGTCTGGCAACGCTGCATCCTTCCAGAAATGACCATCTTCCGTGCGAAGAACGCTTACGGCAAAGGCTATCCATGGGCCGTTCCAGGCGCGGATGAGGGTGTCAACTATGACCTTTCCAATTTCCCCTCC
>JAGCTA010000277.1 GCA_017963875.1 Victivallales bacterium
ACGATGGCTTTCTTCCAATCGGGGCGCTTGCCCTTGCGTGCACTGCGCGTCCGCTTGAATTTGCCCAAAAAGTTCATCGTCTTCACATCCGACACCTTCACGCCGTCAAAAATCATTTCGACTGCCTTGCGGATTTCGGTCTTGTTGCTCCTTGGATTGACCTTGATCGAGTAACGACTCTGTTTTTCGCTCAGTTTCGTCGCCTTTTCAGTAATCAGGACTGTATAAACGATTTCGTATGGATTAAACATTGTCCCTACCTCCTCAGCCTAGCCTCTTACCAAGTGCCTCAAGAGCAGCACTCGTGATGACCACTTTCTTGTAGCGCATCATCCAATACGTGTTGACGGAAGCCGCCTTGTAAATATTCACGTCTGGGAGGTTGCGCATGGACAACAGCACATTGTCGCTGTACTCATCAACGATGAGCAGGACGTTGTCACCCGCGCCGATGGCGTTCAGGAACTTCACCATGTCCTTCGTCTTCGGAGCATCGAACTTCAATTCGTCCACGACAATCACTTCGCCGTCATCGACTCGATCCGTGAAAGCACGCTTCAATGCAAGTTTCTCGACCTTCTGGTTGATTTTCTGTGCATAACTGCGTGTCTGCGGGCCAAAGGCGATACCGCCGCCGCGCCACACGGGTGAACGGCTCGATCCGCTACGCGCACGGCCTGTGCCCTTCTGGCGCCACGGCTTGCTACCGCCGCCAGAGACTTTGCCGCGCGTCTTGGTCTGCGCAGTGCCTGCACGGCATCCCGCCAGGAAAGCCACGACGGAATCCTTCACGGCCTGTGCGCCTTTTTCACGCTCAAGCCAACTATCATTAATATCAACTGACCCTTTGTCAGCGCCGTTAATTGTTTTTACAGGTAATGTCGCCATGTGTGGTACCCCCTGCCTTATTTCTTCACCGCGTTACGAACAATCACAACACCGCCAGTCGGTCCAGGAATCGCGCCCTTGACCAATAGCAGGTTACGGTCTGCACGCACGTCAATTACCTGCAGATTCTGAACGGTGCGCTGGACATTGCCCATGTGACCAGGCATCTTGCGCCCTTTGTAAACCTTTCCAGGTGCTGCACACATACCAATGGAACCCGTGCGGCGCGTCCAGGCACCACCGTGACTCGCACGGCCACCGCCAAAACGCCAACGGCGGACAACTGATGAAAAACCGCGGCCTTTGGTCGTGCCTGTGACATCGACGAATTCGTCTTTCGCAAACACATCGGCCTTCAGCGCCGTGCCAACTTCCGCCGTGCCGTCCTCATCGAGGCGTATCTCGCGGATGATCGCAGGTGGATTGGCATCCAGCCCAGCCTTCTTCAACATGCCCAGAACCGGCTTCGTGACATTCTTGACCTTGCGGACACCGAATCCAAGTTGCAGCGCGCTGTAGCCGTGCTTTGCCTTGGTCTTCAGTTCAATCACTGGGCAGGGGCCGACTTCAATTGCCGTCACAGGAATCATCACACCCTGTTCGGTATAGACATGGGTCATACCCAATTTCTTTCCAATTAAACCTTTACGCATGATTATTCCCTCCCCCGTCAAAGTTTGACAATGATATCAACACCAGCGGGAAGATTCAATTTCTTGAGTTCTTCCACGGTCTGGGGGCCTGGATTGATGATGTCCAGCAAACGCTTGTGCGTGCGGATTTCGAACTGCTCCATTGACTTCTTGTCAACGTGTGGTGAGCGGTTGACAGTGAAACGCTCGATTTTCGTCGGCAACGGCACTGGACCGGCGACTTCTGCGCCAGTTCTCTTTACCGTGTTGACGATTTCGGCCGTGCTCTGATCCAGGATCGTGTTTTCAAACGCCTGGAGTCTGATACGAATCTTTTGCCTTTTCGCCATGTTTTGTTCTCTTTTGCTTTTGGTTTTTCCCTTGTTTGGTAACCATGCCAGCGCCCAGGGCTCAGTTCATTTCAAGTTTCCCTGATGTCAACAGGACACCAGAGGCACATAAAGTGAAGGTTCGGCAACAAAATCACCTCGGCCACAACTCAAAGACCGCAGTGCGTTCGCATATCCGAACAACTCGCCCAATGGCACTAACGATATGATTCTAGCCTGACCATCGCCGACGGAATTGACTTCCGTCACACGGCCACGCCGAGCCATCAAATCATCCAGGAGTTTGCCGACGTATTCCTCTGGGACGGCGATTTCCACCGCCATCACAGGTTCCAACGTCACTGCATTCCCCGCTTCCAGCGCATCTGCCATGGCCTTTCGGCAAGCAGTCATCAGCACTGGTTCCGTCGTCTCGCCTTCAAAGCAACTTATCCTTTCCAGGACAATTCGCAAATCCGCGAGCGGCTTGTCATCTCCCAGTCCTTCTCGGGCTAGTTGACGCAAGTGCAGTTCCAAAAATTCACCCGTTGATTCGGCAACGCCTCTTGCAGCGGCGCCGAAATCAATCTCCACTCCCTTTCCACGTTCCAACGGCTCCAACTTCAGGCTGATGCCAGCCCTCAGTATCTCGCCTTTCGGTAATCTTTTTTCAAACAGGCATTCACCATGCCCTGTCGAGTTCACCGTCTTTCGATAGGTCACCTGCGGTTTGCCGTATGCAACCGCAAGCCCGAACTCAGTCTCCAGTCGTTCTCGGACAATCTCCAGATGGAGTTCGCCCATTCCCTTCAGTGTCCATTGCCCAGCCAGCGGTCCCTCGTGCACCTGAAGCGTTGGGTCGGCAAGACACAGCATCGCGAGTGCTTCCCGCACCTCCGTCGGCTGTGCGCCACGGATGCCCTCCATCACCACGCTGACAACAGGTTCTGGGAAGCACAGTGCCACGGGCGTCACCGTCTGCGGCACGCTATAGAGCATGTCCCCTGTCGCCAAATCGCCATCCAAACCGCCCAGCATGACAATGTCGCCTGCCTCCGCTTCGTCAAGCGGCTCACAGGTGCCTGCAAACATCCTGTAGATGCCTCCGATGGTCTGCCATTGCTTTGTTCTGGCGTTCCAAAGGGAATCCCCTGGAAGAAAGCGTCCGCCATAAACCTTTGCGCATATCTGCGTCATGGTGTCATGGGGTTCGCGCTGAACCTTGAAGACCAGCAGATGCTTTGCTCGGCCATCCTGCACGATGTCTTTTTCAAAGGCATCAGGAGATGGAAGGTAGTCACGGACCGCGTCCAGCAATTGCCGCACACCCAGCCCCAGTCTGGCACTTCCGCCAAACACAGGCACGATTCGGCGATTTCTCACCGCCTCCCGCAACGACTGGCGTATTTGGTCGATGCCAGGTTTCTTGTCTTCAAGAAGCGCCTCAAGGATGCCATCATCCATGTTGGAAAGCGTTTCAAGGAGGGATTCCTTGGCAAACCACACGCGCTCATCGCCGCTCATGTCCTCAATGACATTTCCGTCCTCGTCCATGAACTGCCCTGTCACGACGTCCGCCATTCCACGGAAACCGTCTTCATTGTCGATGGGTACCTGCATGGGCACGGCAACGATTCCAAGACGTGCTTCGATATCACTCACCACACGCTGAAAATTCGCTCCGATCCTGTCAAGTTTGTTAATGAAGGCAATCGCTGGAATGCCATGCCGCTGCGCCCTGCGCCATACCGTCTCCGATTGCGCCTGCACGCCGTGGACTCCGCAGAACACCGCAACGACACCATCCAAGACCTCCAGGGTTCTTTCGACCTCAGCGGTGAAATCCACATGTCCAGGCGTGTCTATCAGATTGATCTGAACATCTGCCCAATGGCATGTGACTGCGGCACTGATGATGCTGATTCCACGCTCGCGTTCCTGCGGAAGCCAGTCTGTGACTGTCGTTCCCTCGCTAACCTCTCCAGCATAGCGGATAGTCCCTGTACGCTGAAGTATTTTTTCTGTCAAAGATGTCTTCCCCGCGTCAATATGGGCAATGATTCCCACATTGCGAATCTCCCTTCTGGCAGGCTTTCCGCATTCTTTCGAATCTTCCATCGCCTACCGCTCTCCTTTCTACAGCACTCCCAAGGGAATTCTTCGCATGAAAAATATCCTTGGAAAGTAAATAAAACAGTTCTTAAGGACCTTTTCAGGAGATTAAGAACTGTATTGCGCTTCTCTATGCCTTTTTACCAGCGATAATGGGCGAATGCCTGGTTTGCCTTCGCCATCTTGTGAACATCGTCACGCTTCTTCACAGAACTGCCAGTGTTCTCAAAGGCATCCAGCAACTCATTGGCAAGAGCCTTCGCCATCGGCATTCCCTTGCGGCCGCGTGAGAACCCGACGATCCAGCGCAGGGCGACTGCAACCTGGCGCTCCGCTGGGACTTCCAGCGGAACCTGATAGGTCGAACCGCCGACGCGGCGGCTCTTCACTTCCAGACGGGGCTTCACATTCTCAAGTGCCTGCATGAAAACATCAAGAGGCTCCATATCGGATTTCTTCTCCTTGATGGCATCCAATGCATCATAGACAATGCCCTGGGCAATGGATTTCTTGCCGCGTTCCATAACCGTGTTAATCAGGCGGGCGATGATGTCGCTGTTATAACGCACATCAGGCGTCGTTGTCCGCTTTTCTGCTTTTCTTCTTCTCATTGTTTAAGTGTTCCTATCTCACTACTTTATGTTTTGACTATAGCAGCCAACTTGCGACAGTTGATTATTACTTCTTGCCCTTGGTGGCGGCACCTGCCTTCGGGCGCTTGGTACCATATTTGGAACGGCCCTGACGGCGCTTGTCAATGCCGAGCGTATCCAATGCGCCTCTGACGATGTGGTAGCGGACACCAGGAAGGTCACGGACACGACCACCGCGAACAAGCACCACGCTGTGCTCCTGGAGGTTATGACCCTCACCGCCGATGTATGCGTTGATTTCCTGATTGTTCGTCAGACGAACACGGGCGTATTTGCGCAATGCGGAATTAGGTTTCTTGGGGGTACGGGTACCAACCTGAAGGCAGACACCACGGCGCTGCGGGCACTGTTCAAGAGCACGCACACGACTCTTCTGAGGCTTAACACTACGACCTTTTCTGATTAATTGATTTATCGTCGGCATTTTGACAATTGTTCCTACTACGTTATACAAAAAGACCAATTAAAAAATTTTCAGACAGATAATGTAACCTTTTTAACGGCAATGTCAAATTATGTCATGATTTTTCATGAGATTTATCAATGCCCGCACGCCTGAAAGGATGATTTTTCAGGCGTGCGTAGAATTTCAGCCATTCTCGAAAAGGTTATTGAACGTTTCACGGGCAGCATTGTCATGTGCCTCCTGAGCCGCCTTCCGCTGCTCTTCGTCTTCCTTGTCGAGTTCTTCGACATTGACAGTCTTGGTGAGTTTTGGATCCTGCACCGTATGATAGCCAGTGCCTGCGGGAATCAGATGACCCATGATGACATTTTCCTTGAATCCCCTCAACTGGTCAACGCGACCGAGTGTCGCGGCCTCTGTAAGGACACGGGTGGTATCCTGGAAGGATGCGGCTGAAATGAACGAATCCGTCGCCAGGGATGTCTTGGAGATACCGAGCAGCATCTGCTGGGCTTCTGCCTGCACGCCGCCCTCTGCAAGAATCCGCTTGTTCTCCTCGCGGAAGACGCGCTTTTCGACGGCCTCGCCGAAGAGGAAGCGTGTCTGGCCTGGATCAGTGATACGGACAAAGCGCATCATCTGGCGGACAATGATTTCGATATGTTTGTCATTGATTTCAACACCTTGTGAGCGGTATACCTGCTGGACCTGGTTCACAAGATGCGTCTGGAGTTCCTGAGGACCGCAGACGTCAAGCATTTCCTGAAGCACCACCATGCCGTCGGTCAACGGTTCGCCTTTATAGACGAAGTCCCCTTCGTTCACAATGACACGTTTGCCCGTGGGAATCAGATGATCCGTCTCCTTTTCGCTTTCAGGATCCTGGATAATGATATGCTGGCGGTTCTTGACCGTCTTGGCGGATTTGACGATACCTGCGATTTTCGCGATTTCAGCGGCCTCTTTCGGGCGTCTGGCCTCGAACAATTCAGCGACACGCGGCAGACCGCCAGTGATATCGCCTGTACGGACGCTTTGACGCGGCTGTTTTGCAAGTGTTTCACCAGCGGTCACCGTCTGGCCCTGTGTGACCATGATGTGCGCTCCAGCGGGCAGCGGGTAGTTCGCATCGCTGGATTGCTGGTCATCCTTGCTGCCGCGGACCTTGATGATGATGGCGGGATGGATGTCGTCGGAATGCTCCAGCACCATGATTTCCTCCCTGCCGTTTTCACTGTTCTGCTCGGTCTTCATCGTCTGACCTTCGATCAAGTCGCTGAATTCGACCTTACCAGAGACCTTGGCGAGAATCGGCTGGCTGTAGGCATCCCACTTGACAAATTCCTCACCTTCGTAAATGTGCTCGCCGTCGGTCTTCTCCAAGACGGAACCGACAACCAGTTCATAGTTTTCGAGTTCAACGCCGTCCTCGCTTTCAATGACGGCATGGCCATTGGGCGTGGCGATGATGTTGCCGCCTTCCTTCAACTTGATGGTCGGGATGGTGATGCGAAGAATACCAGTCTTCGTTGCCTTGTAGGACTGCTGGCTCTGGCTGGCGGTCGCGGTTCCTCCGAAGTGGAACGTACGCATTGTCAACTGAGTACCAGGCTCGCCGATGGACTGCGCGGCGATGATTCCGACGGGCTCGCCATGCGCTGGCATTTCGCCTGTCGCAAGATTCCGCCCATAGCATTTGCAGCAGATGCCACGCTCGCTTTCACAGGTCAGAACCGAACGAATACGCACTTTGTCAATGCCAAGAGCCTTGATCTGCTTGGCGATGGGGGCGGTGATTTCCTCGCCAGCCGCGACAATCAACTTGCCGCTGTCGGGATCATTGATGTCATCAACGCTGAAACGCCCCGTGATACGGTCCTCCAATGGAACAGTATCCTCATTGCCTTCGCGGATGGCCTTCACCTCGACGCCATTGATTGTATGGCAGTCATCCTCAACGCAAATCACATCGTGCGCGACATCGACAAGACGACGGGTCATGTATCCAGAGTCCGCAGTCTTCAATGCGGTATCGGCCAAACCTTTACGTGCACCGTGAGAACTAATGAAGTATTCCAGCACCGACAGACCTTCGCGGAAATTCGCCTTGATAGGCCGCTCGATGATTTCACCAGAAGCCTTCGCCATCAATCCACGCATGCCAGACAACTGACGAATCTGGTCTTTACTTCCTCGTGCACCAGAATCCAACATGGCGAACACAGGATTGATCTCATCTTTTCCGCCATTCTCTTCCAGAACGGAGACAAGGTACTTGGCAAGTTCATTGTTTGCCGCAGTCCAGGTATTGACGCTCTTGTTGTAGCGTTCCTGCTCCGTGATGGAACCTGAACGGAACTGCAAACGAATATTGTCGATTTCCGCCTGCGCCTTGGCAAGGATCTCCTGTTTTTCCTTTGGGACGATCATGTCCTTGATACCGATGGAGAAGCCCGCCTTCGTCGCGTATTCATAGCCAATGTGCTTCAATGCGTCAAGCACAGGAATCAGATTTGCCCTGCCGACCGTTTCATAGCAGTCCTTGATCAGGCGTCCGAGTTCCTTCTTGCCAGTCTTCTGATTCCAGAAGCCCATTTCCTCAGGCCAGATTTCCTTGAAGAAACAGCGTCCGACCGTCGTCACAATGAATTTGTCATTCTTTGTTTCAGGGCTCCAGACCGTGTTCTTGCCATAGAAAGGATTGCGGAGATTGACGAATTCATGCATGCCGACATAGCCCGCGTCATAGGCGCGCAGCAGTTCGTGGAAATCGTTGAACCACTTCTGCTTCATCGGAGGCGTCGCGAGGAATGCCTCTTTCTTGCGGCGGTCTTCGTATGTGAGATAATATGCGCCCAGCGTCATGTCCTGCGACGGGGTTGTCAAAGCCTTGCCGCTTGCAGGCGAGAAAATGTTGTTCGGTGACAACATGATGAGTTTCGCCTCAAGTTGCGCCTCATTTGACAATGGAACATGAACAGCCATCTGGTCGCCGTCGAAGTCGGCATTGAAAGCCGTACAGACAAGCGGATGCAGACGAATCGCCTGACCTTCGATGAGAATCGGATCGAATGCCTGGATACTCAGGCGGTGAAGCGTAGGTGCACGGTTCAGCAGCACTGGATGCCCCTTGATCACCTCATCCAAAATATCCCAGACTTCGGGACGCCCCTGCTCAATCCATTTCTTCGCATTGCGCAGCGTGTGGACGAAACCACGTGATTTCAGGCAGCGAGTAATGAATGGCTCAAACAGGACTTTCGCCATTTCTTTCGGCAAACCGCACTGGTTGATTTTCAATTCTGGTCCGACAACGATGACGGAACGCCCCGAATAGTCAACACGCTTGCCAAGCAGATTCTGGCGGAAACGGCCCTGCTTTCCCTTGAGCATGTCAGTCAATGACTTCAACGGACGGTTGCCGCTTCCAGTCACCGCACGACCACGGCGGCCATTGTCCAGCAACGCATCCACGGCTTCCTGAAGCATGCGCTTCTCGTTGTTGATGATGACCTGGGGCGTCTGATGCTCAAGAAGATTCTTCAGACGAGTATTGCGGTTGATGACACGACGATAGAGGTCGTTGAGGTCGCTTGTGGCGAAACGACCGCCCTCCAAGGGAACCAGCGGGCGAAGGTCCGGCGGAATCACAGGCAACACGTGCAAAATCATCCAGCGAGGATCCATGTTGTTGTCGAGGAAACCTTCAACCAGACGGACGCGTTTCACGATTTTCTTACGCGCGGCCTTGCTCGACGTGCTGATGAGATCCTGTTCCAACTGCTCCTTCAGTTCGGCAAGATTGAGCCTGCCAAGCAATTTCTCGACGGCCTCCGCGCCCATGCCCGCCTCAAAGGAATCACCGTATGCACGGCGGCTCTCCTGATACTCCTCGTCGGACAGCAGCGTTTTTTCCTGCAATGGCGTATTGCCTGGATCAATCACAATCCAGCGCTCGTAATACAACACCTGCTCGAGTTTCTTGGGCGTGATGTCGATCATCATGCTCAGGCGGCTCGGCAGACATTTGAAAAACCATACATGAGACACGGGCACAGCCAAATCCAAATGCCCCATGCGCTCACGACGGACACGGGATACCGTGACTTCAACGCCGCAGCGGTCACATACAATGCCCTTGTTCTTCTGGCGCTTGTATTTTCCGCAGGCGCATTCATAGTCATGTTGCGGACCAAAAATCCTTTCACAGAAAAGTCCGCCCTTCTCAGGCTTGAACGTGCGGTAGTTGATCGTCTCGGGATTCTTGACTTCACCACGACTCCAGGAGCGGATTGTATCTGGCGATGCAACGCCGATCGACACGCATCTGCTACCTTCCATCAGTCCGAAACCGTCCAGTTCTTGTTGTTTTGTGCTGTCCAAAGGTCAGCCCTCCATTATGCTGGTTAACTATATTCAAATGCTTTTTTATACATCCAATGAATTCGCCTCGCCGCCAAAGCCCTAAGGCTATGGCGGCAATCCTGGCGAATTACGCCTGAGAACCCGCATCGCGGCGGACGCGGACATCCAGACACAGGCTCTGCATTTCCTTCATCAGGACGTTGAATGACTCTGGAACGCCTGCGGTCAGCGTATTGTCGCCCTGGATGATCGACTCGTAGATCTTCGTGCGCCCCTGCGTATCATCGCTCTTGACAGTGAGCATTTCCTGCAACGTATAGGCCGCGCCGTATGCCTCGAGCGCCCAGACTTCCATTTCGCCGAAACGCTGTCCACCGTGCTGTGACTTGCCTCCCAGAGGCTGCTGCGTCACCAGCGAGTACGGTCCAACAGCACGTGCGTGAATCTTGTTGGCAACCAAGTGGTCGAGTTTCAGCATGTAGATCTGGCCGACCATCACTCGCTGCGCAAAAGGCTCACCAGTCGCACCATCGAACAATCTCGTCTTTCCATCTGTATCGACAAAATACTCCGTGCGGTCATTCCCGTTTTCGTCAGTCACCTTGCCAGTCTCTTCATCGAGATTCCAGCCGCGTTCCTTCACTTTGATGGCCTTCGCCTGTGCAAGCATCTCCCAGATTTTGGATTCAGGGATACCGTCAAAGACAGGTGTCGCGCAGGTGATTCCAAGAATATCCGCCGCATATCCCGCATGAGTCTCGAAAACCTGTCCGATGTTCATTCGGGAAGGCACGCCCAACGGATTCAGGATGATGTCAACGGGCGTACCGTCTGCCATGAAAGGCATGTCCTCGACTGGGACGATCTTTGCGACGATACCCTTGTTACCATGGCGTCCAGCCATCTTGTCGCCAATAGAAATGCGGCGTTTGCTGGCGATGTAAACCCAGACATGCTGCGGCTTGCCTTCGACGGTGTCGTTCTGCACCTTTTCCTTGGCTTCCTTGCTGCACTGCTCCACGTCTCTCAGGCGGTTGCTGTAGTTCTTGATGATTTCATCAATGCGCTTGCGCTGGGCATCCGCCCTGGCATCGCCGCCTTCTTCCAGTTTGTACGCATTATAACTTTCAGCGAGTCGCTTCAGCATCGCCTTGGTGATCTTTCTGTCTGCACTGATGATTTCCTCCTCTTCGCCGCTACGTAAGGTACGCGTGACAGAGAATCCGAGCAGTTTCTTCCCGCCGAATTCTGTATTCAACGTATTGACCAGATCATCAAGAATGCCGCTGCGCTCGGCACGGTATTTGTTCTCAGTCTCCTTCAGGCTTTGCTGGATGTCCTTGCTTGAACGCTTGCCAGCCTTCGCTGAATCGTCGCGCCGCTTGACGCGGACTTCCATGACAATGCCGCTGGTGCCGCCAGGGACGATCAGCGAGGAATTCTTCACATCGGAGGACTTCTCTCCGAAAATCGCCTTCAGCAGACGCTCTTCTGGAGCCAGTTCCACCTCATTCTTTGGCGTGATCTTTCCGACCAGGATGTCACCTGGCTTGACTTCCGCGCCCACTCGGACGATACCGTCCGTATCCAGATTGCGCAACGCCTCTTCACCTTCATTCGGAATATCCCTTGTGATCTCCTCCTGCCCGAGTTTGGTATCACGCGCGACAACTTCCTCCAAAGTAACATGGACGCTGGAATAGGTATCATTTGCCACAAGACGCTCGCTGATGATGATGGCGTCTTCGTAGTTGTAGCCATGCCACGGCATGAACGCGACCAGAACATTGCGTCCGAGAGCGAGTTCTCCTCCATCAGTCGAAGCACCATCCGCAATCGGATCGCCTTTCTTCACGGTCTGCCCAGAACGGACTATCGGGCGCTGATTGAATAACGTTGAAGCATTCGTGCGCATGAACTTGAACAGTTCATATTTCTGAACCTTCTCAGGGGCGGCGGTCTCTTCTGGCATCTTGCCGTCTTCCGTAATGATGATCCGAGTAGCATCAACTGCCGCGACAATACCGTCTTCCTTGGCGCAGAGCGCAGCGCGTGACCCACGGGCAACCGCGCCTTCCAGACCTGTACCGATCAAAGGACGCTGGCACCGCAGCAACGGAACCGCCTGACGTTGCATGTTTGAACCCATCAGAGCGCGGTTCGCGTCATCATGCTCCAGGAAAGGAATCAAACCTGCGGCGGCACTGATAAGTTGTTTTGGCGATACATCCATATATCCGACAAGTTCGCGCTCGAATTCGCCAGTGTCACCCTTGTAACGGCAGAGGACATACGGATTCACAAATTCATTCTTTTCATTCAACGGCGCGTTAGCCTGGGCAATGTAGTATTCCTCTTCCTCGTCCGCAGTCAAATAGACAACCTCGTCCGTCACGACGCCGTTCCTTACCTTGCGGTATGGCGTCATGATGAATCCGTATTCATTCAGTTTGGCATATAGTGCCAGCGAGGAGATAAGACCGATGTTCGGTCCTTCAGGAGTCTCAATCGGGCAGACTCGGCCATAATGGCTGGGATGGACGTCACGGACATCCAAACCCGCGCGCTCACGTGTCAGACCGCCAGGCCCAAGAGCGCTCAGACGTCTCTTGTTCGTCAGTTCGGTCAGGCAGTTTGTCTGGTCCATGAACTGGCTCAACTGGTTTCTCTGGAAGAAGTCGCGGATGACTCCCGCCAGGGCTTTGGTATTCACCAATTTTGAAATGGAGAGTTCTTCGCTGGAACTGCTCTCCTGTTTATCGTGCATGAGGGAGGCGATGCGCGTCAATCCGACGCCGCATTGCTTCTGAAGCAATTCACCGACTGTACGGACGCGGCGGCGGCCCAGATGGTCAATGTCATCCAACGTCCCGTTGCCGTTCCGCAACTTCATGAGGTAGCGCGTCGCGGCGGCAATGTCTTCCTTTGTCAGAACGCAGATGCGTGAATCGACATTGATGCCAAGACGCTGGTTCATCTTGAAGCGCCCGACCAAACCCAGATTGTAACGGCGAGGATCCTCGAAAAGACGCTTGAACAGCGCCTTTGCGCTCGCCGCAGTGGCGGGATCCGTCGGTCTCATGCGTTTGTAGATTTCCTTCTGAGCATCCTCACAGAGGCGAATGGGGTCCTTCTGAAGGCAGCGGACAAAGTATTCGCCAGAATCCGCCACATTCACGACAGGAATCTTCTTCACACCGTTGTCCCTCAGAAGTTCCAGTGTATCCTCAGAAAGCGATTCCAGTTCAGGGAAGAGTTCCTCGCCTTCAACGGCTGGATTCATCACGGCCTCTACCGTGTAAAGAGTCGAAATGTTGTCGCTCTCCGCTGGATGCTTCTGGATTTCCTTCAGTTTCTTATCGACATTCAGTTCCTCGACGCCATAGACAGCATCGAGAATATCCCTGTTGCCATCATAGCCGAAAGCGCGCAGGAATGTGCTGATGAGGAACTTGCGGCGGCGACGCTTCCTATCCAGATAAATATAGATATAATCATTGATGTCAAACTGGACTTCCAGCCAGCCCCCATGATCTGAAATGATTCTGAACGAGTACAGTTTCTTACCGCTGGCATGGCGGTTCACCTCGAAACTGACACCTGGAGAACGGTGCAACTGGCTGACGATGACACGTTCCGCGACGTTGATGATGAATGACCCGCGGTCTGTCATCAGGGGGATGTCACCCATGTACAAGGTCTCTTCCTTGATTTCCTTGCCATGCAGCCTGAACGTCACATTCAGCCCCGCCTGGTATGTCTCGCCGTCTTTTAAGCAGATGACTTCCGAAAGTTTCGGAGGAGTCAACTCATACTTGACAAATTCGAGGTTATTGGTGGTTTCATTGGCATTGCTGGCGGGAAAAATCTCCTTGAATATGCCTTGAAGACCTTGGTCAAGACGCTTGTCGGGCTCGACATCCGCCTGTAAGAAATCAGAATACGACTTGGTCTGGATCTCAATCAAGTCAGAGATTTCCAGAATTTCCTTCAACCTACCAAAATTCAAACGTTCAGACATGCTTTCTTCTTCCTGCCTTTTGCTGATTTTCACCGCAGAATCCTCTGCATCTCCCCTCCTGGAGACTGCCTAGTTCTGCGCCAAGAATGCACGCATCAATGCCTCTTCGGCACCGTCGCGCCCCATGACACGTCTATAATCAACCTGATGCGATTCAATTGTGATGCCGTTCAACTGCCCTTGCCAGAGGTCAATCCCAATTCCATGCCGACAGCATGACTGGTTCGCCACCCCATGGACAGACAACATGAATCTGCTTTTTAAAGACCGCGCCCAAAACAACGCCCGTCACTGAACCGATGCTCACATTGTATCGACAGGCCTGACTTCAAATTCAAAAAACACAAATCCGGAAACAGTTCCAATAGCACTCTGTTCTCCGGCTTCATCCAAATTCAAACAAACACACCCCTTCCATTTCCCCCGCAATTCTCTCCAGCGGGATGACCGACCGCATGACACGCACGCGCGGCATGCGGTCGGCATGTGATCAAACAATCCAAACTAGATTATTTGACTTCAACCTTGGCACCTGCTTCTTCAAGTTTGGCCTTCAGTTGAGCCGCTTCATCCTTGCTGACGGCGTTCTTGATCGGCTTCGGGGCACCCTCGACCAGATCCTTCGCTTCCTTCAGACCAAGACCTGTCAGTTCACGGACAACTTTGATCACGCCAATCTTCTTGGCGGCATCAAGACCTGCCAGAATGACATCAAATTCGGTCTTCTCTTCAGCGGCTTCGGCTGCGGCAGCAGGCGCTGCGCCAGCGGCGGCAACCGCAACAGGTGCTGCGGCACTCACACCAAGACGCTCTTCCAGAGCCTTGACCAGCTTCGACACTTCAAGAACTGTCAAACCTTCAATGTAAGAGATGAACTCTTCCATTTTGGCATCGACGACAACACTGTTTTCTTCGGACATTTCAGTATCCTCCATTTGACCTTATTTACGCTACCGCCTCTTCTTTTTTCTTGCGGATCGCATCCAACACATAAACTACGCTCGCAATCTTTGCGTTGAGCACGCGTACCAACTGGCTGCCAGGCGCCTGCAACAGACCAAGCAACTGTGCCAGCAACACTTCGCGACTCGGAAGATCAGCAAGGGCATCAACATCGGCAGGCGACAGTAGAACACCATCCAGAATGCCGTACTTGACTTTAATCTGCTCTTTGCCTTTCGCAAAATCACGAAGGGCCTTGGCCAGTGCGACTGCATCGCAATTGCCACTAATCAACGCCGTGTCATGATCCAAAGCGGCATTCTCAAGGTCTTTCAGACCAAGTTTCGCAGCCGCCTTTTTGACCAAAGTGTTCTTCACCACGTGACACTCGGCATTGATCGCTGCCAACTTACCACGGAACTCATTGGAGACATTCGCGGTCAACCCCTGATAACTGATCAGGATGGCCGGACGATCCTTCAGCAGTGATTCAATGACACCGCCGATCTGAATCTTTTCCGCTCTTAGTTCTTTCTTTCTCATGGTTATGCCTTCGCAGCAGCTTTCGCGTCCAGACGAATGCCTGGACTCATGGTGGAACTCAGCGTCCAAGACTGCAAATAGATGCCTTTCGCAGATGACGGACGCGCACGCAGAATCGTGGACAGGACGGCTTCGCCGTTCTCTACCAGCGCCTCTGCACTAAAAGACAATTTCCCGATCGGGACGTTGACAACGCCCGCACGGTCACAGCGATACTCGACACGTCCTGCTTTCGCCTCTTTGACTGCCGTCGCCGTATCTTCCGTCACAGTACCAGTCTTCGGGTTCGGCATCAGTCCACGGGGACCAAGAACACGACCCAATGTCCGGACTTCCTTCATGGCGGACGGAGTTGCGATCAAGACATCAAACTCCAACCAACCGCCCTTGATTCTCTGAAGCAGTTCCTCATAACCAACTTCATCGGCGCCTGCGTCTTTTGCACGCTGCGCGAATTCACCCTCGGCAATCACAACGACCGTCTGCTTTTTGCCTGTACCTTGAGGAAGCACCATGGCTCCACGGACGATCTGATCAGACTGGCGGGGGTCAATGCCAAGACGGAAACTCATTTCAACCGTCTCGTCAAATTTGGTGGTGGGCATCTTCTTCAACACGTCAACGGCATCTTTCAGACCGTAAAAAACCGTGCGATCGAACAAACCCAGCCGGGAACGATAAAGTTTACTTCTCTTCATCGACCACCTCAATTCCCATGCTACGTGCTGTGCCGGCGATAATCTTCACCGCCGCATCCAGGTCACGAGCGTTCAAATCATCTTTCTTCATTTCTGCAATTTCCTCTAAGGCCTTGCGACTGACCTTCGCCACGACCTCACGGCCAGGCGTATGGGCGGCTGTCGCCAGGTTGGCGGCTTTCTTCAAGAGAACTGCCGCAGGCGGTGACTTGCAGATGAAGGTGAACGACTTGTCCTGGTAAACGGTAATGACGACAGGGATGATGTATCCCGATTTCGCCTGCGTCGCAGCGTTGAACTGCTTACAGAATTCCATGATGTTGACACCTGCCTGACCCAAACTCGGTCCAACTGGAGGAGCGGGGTTGGCGGCGCCAGCAGGAATCTGCAAACGCACAATACCAACGACTTTCTTTGCCATAATTGTCCTTCTACCTTTCCATCACCCTGGTCAGAACTGGCAGGTGTCCTCCCAGGATGATGATACGTATTGTTTTTGTTTCGATTAGTTCCTGGGTTCTTCAGGTAAATCGACCTGCCAAAAATCCGTTTCACAAGGAACAGAACGCCCGAAAATCTGGACGCTTACCTTTAGGCGGTGCTTCTCGTTGTCGACATTTTCGATGATACCCTCGAAGCCTCCAAAAGGTCCTTCCTTGACAATGACAACATCGCCGACTTTCCAAGTCTTCTCTGGCTTCGGCTTGTCCTTCTCTTCCTCTTTCGCCGTAAGATCGGCTATTTCCTGGGCAGTCAGTTCGATGGGCTTCTCGCCGCCCATGAAATTGATGACGCCCTTTGTATCCCTGATGAAAAGCCAGTGGGCGGGAATGATCATGTCCTTCTCGTCATAGATGCGCGCACGGACAAAAACATAGCCAGGATAGCATTTCTTCTCTTGGACAACGTCTTTTCCGCCGCTGCGGGAAACAATCTTCGCCGTCGGCAACAAAATGTCGTCAAGTCCGTCGTCAATGCCGTTGGCACGGTTTTTCTCGCTTCGG
>JAGCTA010000278.1 GCA_017963875.1 Victivallales bacterium
TGCGCCTGCATGAGAAAGCTGCTCCTGATACTTCATGCAATGGTCGTGAACGAAACGGATTTCAAGCCAGACTACAAATCGGAGAAAATAATCAAAAAAACAGATGAGACCGCTTGACAAAAACACATTACCTCATGTCTCGCGTCTCGTGTCATGTCCTTCAAAGATGTCTGTGCCGCTATCAGCCACTCTGTTACAAAAATCTTTTGTGTTTCCCTTGAAATCGTTTGAAGAAAATAATATAATATAAAATTACAGTATATTATGGCAGAGGTGCAACTACATAACCGACACGGAGCAAACAATGAACACATTCAGATGCCATCTAACATTTACGTTGATCGAACTACTGGTGGTCATCGCCATTATCGCCATTCTTGCGGCAATGCTATTGCCTGCATTGGCGAAGGCACGTGAAAAGTCCCGCCAGGTTTCCTGCAAGAACAACATGAAGCAATTCGGCACGATGGCGGCCATCTACGTCGCAGAGGACAATGGCGGATACCTCTTCGGGCGGTCGATTTTGCATTCCGCAAGACCGACAAATAGTGGTTTAAACTGGGTTGAATACGTCTATGCCGCAGATGCGCTTGGCGCTGGCTTCAAATACTACAAACCATATAACTATTCGACATCCCCCAACGGCTGGCAGAACTCACGTTATACGCAACCCATGATCTGCCCGTCAAACACGAATGTGCACGCCATGTGGAACTGGTTCCCCGCCTGCACCAGTTATGGACTCAACTACTACATCAACGCCTATGCAGCATCTTCGGCAGGCTACCTCGGCAAGGAATCGCAGGTCAAGACCCCTTCCAGCAACGTCCACTTCGCCGAAACATGGGCTGCATCCGAACGCGGCGGCAGAACACACGACGGCAATAAAGTCCTTTACCTCATGGGTGACAAGACATACCATAACACAGGCGTTGCCGCCGCACACGGCAAGGAACGCAACGAGACCTATATGGATGGACACGTCGAAAGCAACAGCGCCGTTAGAATCAACCAGGACAACAATTACGAAAATATCTGGGCTGTCGATAGTTCCAAGATTGTCTCGGTCGTCAACAACTAATAATAATAAAAGCAACAAACTCACTTAACACTAAAAGGATTCTTTCCATGAAACGTCTTGCATTATTCACGCTCATTGAACTGCTGGTTGTCATCGCTATCATAGCGATTCTGGCCGCGATGCTATTGCCAGCGCTGGCAAAGGCTCGTGAGAAAGCGCGTGAAATTTCCTGCAAGAACAACTTAAAGCAATTTGGAACAGCGTCCGCGATATATACTTCAGAAGATAATGGCGGTTATTTATACGGGCGGCAAGTCATGCACGCCAAACGCCCAGGGAGTTCTCCACTGAACTGGGCCGAATATGCATACGAGACGGATATGCTTGGAACTGGTTCAAAAACAATCACTCCAATCAACAACAGTGCATGGACGCAGACCAAGTACTCCCCCGTTTTCAAATGTCCCGCCAATTCAAACAACTATGCGAACTGGAACTGGTTCCCGATTTGCACCAGTTATGGCATGAACCTATACATCAATGCCTATGCTGCCCCTTCAATAAACTACCTCGGTAAGGAATCGCAAGTGAAGTCTCCGTCCGACTATGTCCACATGGCCGATACATGGGCGGCTATTGAACGCGCAAACAGAACTCTTGACACAGGCGATAGAATCATCTACCTCAATAGCTACACGACCTACCTCAACACTGGCGTCGCCGCCGCACACGGGAAAAACCGCAACGAACTGTATCTTGACGGACATGTCGAGGGACACAGTTCCGTAAGGATCAACAAGGACAATAACGCCGAAAACATCTGGGCTGTCGATAGTTCCAAGATTGTCTCTATCGTCAACAATTAACTGCCCCCCTTTAAAAATAAATTAGCCATAAGGAGGCAACATGAGAAAGCATTTACTACAGTTTACACTCATTGAACTGCTCGTAGTCATCGCCATTATTGCGATTCTTGCCGCAATGTTGCTCCCCGCATTGTCAAAGGCACGCGAAAAAGCCCGCCAGATTTCCTGCAAGAACAACCTGAAGACATTGGGCACATTTACGCAGATGTATGTTGCGGACGACCCAGGAGGATATTATTTCGGACATACGCTTTATGGCAATGTCCGCCCGAATTCAACGTTGAACTGGGTTGAATGGTACCACCATAATGCCAATATGGGCGACGACATGGGCAAAAAGCCCTTGACAACCTACGTAGGCAGTGAAGGATACATGCATTCCACCCTCAAATGTCCGTCGAATGTCAACAACTACTGCCAGTGGAACTGGACGCCGACCATCACGAGTTACGGCATGAACACCTACGTCTATGCTTATTCCAACGACAACAGGTTCATGCAGAAGGAATCCAAGAACAAGAATCCGTCTGGGTCAGTCTATTTCGCGGAAACGTGGTCCTGGTTCGAGAAGCAGGGTATGGTTGACAAAGGCTGCGCCTACGACTGGTGCCGCCTTCTCAAAGATCAAAAACGCTGTGTTGGCCTCTATGGCGGACACGGCAAGGAACGCAATGAACTCTACATGGACGCCCATGTCGAGAGCAACAGTGCCGTCAAAGTCCGCAAGGATACGCTCACAGAAGATACCTGGAATGCCGCATCCAATGGGACCGAAGTCATCAGCGTCGTCAACTGACACGGCATTCAGTGTGTTCTTGATATAGAATAAAAGGAATACCCTGGGTATCGCTGCAGCGCATGGAAACGAGCGAAACGAGACGTATCTTGACGGCCATGTCGAGAGCAACAAGGCGGTTCGAATCAACTCGGAGAACAACTCCGAGGCCATCTGGGCCTGCGACAGTTCCAAAATCGTATCCGTCGTCAACAAATGACGATGAATCTGATATATCTTTGAGTGCATTTGCATGGAACGAAAAATAAGGTGAAAGACAAATGAAGATGCTCCGATTTACACTGATTGAGTTGCTGGTGGTCATTGCCATCATTGCGATTCTCGCGGCGATGCTGCTACCAGCACTATCGAAGGCGCGAGAGAAGGCACGTCAGATTTCCTGCAAGAACAATATGAAAACCCTTGGGACTTTCTCCGCGATGTATGTGTCGGACGACCCTAGCGGCTACTATTTTGGCAGGAGTCTTTACGGCAACGTCCGCCCAAATTCCTATCTGAATTGGCTTGAATGGTATCACCATCATGGGAACATGGGAGACTTTGTCGGGGAAGTTGTTCTGACAACCAGACCGACATATACACAGGCCTTGCTGCACTCCACGCTGAAATGCCCGTCGAATAAAAGCAACTTTGGCCAGTGGAACTGGAATTGTTGCATCACGAGTTATGGAATGAATGAATTTATCAACGCATATAGTGCCGCCTCCTATCCGCGATATATCGGCAAAGAATCACAGAACAAGAAACCGTCTAGCACCGTCTATTACGCCGAAACATGGTCATGGTTTGAACTTCAGGGATTGACCGACGACCGTTGCGAACAGAGTATTGTCTTCTGTCTTAAGGATGGGCACCGTTGCGTCGGCATCTATGGCGCACATGGAAAAGAGCGCAATGAAACATACATGGACGGACACGTCGAAAGCAACAGCGCTGTCAAAGTCCGTAAGGACAATCTCTGTGAAGACACATGGAACGTCGCCGACGCGGATGTCATCAGCGTCGTCAATTGATTTCAAGAGTTGAAGCCTATTGCCAAGTCTGGCAAAATCGAATTCGGAGCGTAACTCATTGTTCTGGAGTCCCCGAAGGAGCCAAACATGAGCCCTGCCCTCGAAGGGGCCAAATATGAGGCCTGCCCTCGAAGAGGCCAAACATGAGAACCAGACCCCGAAGGGGTCAAATATCAGTAACCCCAGGTTGAGCGAAGCGAAACCTGGGGAAATCGAACCGAAAGAATTCCGACCTCGAAGAGGTCGAACCTATCCTCGTGGGGATTAGAGCATTAGGAATACAGCGAAAACAAAACCTTTTGATAACATCTCAAAAATTCTCAAAATTATTCAAAATTTTCTCATGCTGAGCAATTGCCAGCAGATAATTTCCGATTAAAGTAATCAGCGGTTGTGGCAATGCTTCAACCGCTGATTTGGTATTATCAACAAATAGGTGAAGGAACCGCATAGGAGCAAGTCAAATGGTAAGAATTGGAATCATTGGCGCAGGCCGCATGGGCAATTCCCACGCAGGGAATCTCAAACTCATCAAGGATGCGCAATTGACGGCAGTTTATGACATCAATCCAGAGAAATCCGCTGCATTTGTGGAGAAATTCCCTGGTATCCGCGTCTGCAATTCAGCGGCGGAAGTCGCCGAGTCATCGGATGTGGATTTGGTTCTGGTGACATCCCCCACATACTGCCATGAGGAAGGCGTCATGGCAATCATGAAAACAGGGAAACCGATTTTCTGTGAAAAGCCGCTGTGCCGCACCCGTGAACAACTGGCCCGCCTTGCACCACTGGTCAAGTCCTACTCAAATCTGTTCGCCATCGGCTTTGTCCGTCGCTATTCCCCCGCGACAATGGTAATGAAGCAACTTCTCGCCGAAGGAAAAATCGGCAAGCCCATCTGCGCTTCCGTCAACTGCACATTCGGCGGTTTCAAACGCGAATGGGGCGACTGGTTCGCCGATTACGAGAAGTCGGGCGGCGCACCGCTTGACATGCTTGCGCACCACTGCGACCTCATCAACATGATGCTCGGCAAGCCGAAGACCGTCTATGCGCAATCATTGATGTTGAACCCCAAGGCCGAAAAGCCCGCAGACTACGTCTCGGCGACAGCCGTCTGCCCGAGTGGCGTCATCGTCAACCTAGAATGCTCCTGGCTGCGCAGTGGACCCTCAGCGACTTACATGGTCGTCTATGGCGACAAAGGGACGCTTCGCCTTTCGGACGCAAACGGCGTCGAATTCTTCGCCGTAGGCAATCCGACACCTGAGAAGATGTCCATTGACGAAGGTCTGACGGGTCAGTTGCAGGAAGTCATCAGCGGTGGCATGTACGCCATCGAAATGGGCACGCTGATCGATTGCATCAAGAACGGCACAAAACCCCGTGCAACTGCAGACGACGCCATCGCCGCTATGCATTTCTGCCTCGCTATGCTCGAATCCTCCGAAACAGGCAAGGTGATTGAACTCTAATCTCCAAACTAGCGGGCGGAGCACAAAACAAAAAAAACGGGCGGGGACGGTATTTGCCGATTCCCGCCTGTTTTATGTCTATACTCTTTTATAAACGCTCTATTCCCTTATCTTATGGGTAGGTTCGTTCTCTCCTAGGTCGGAATACATCGGGTTGGCTTTTCACTCAGGTTTCGCTTCGCTCAACCTAGGATTGCCCCCTTAGAATCCTTCTAGAACCTCCAGAAACTAACTACGCTCCAGAGGCTCTAGACGAACATTGGAAAGAGGAACACGTCATTATTCCCAATGGAGGAGCAGACGGCCGAAGTAGGTGGTGTCAAGACGATCCATCCCGCGAGCAACACGGCTGGTGTACTCATTGCTGACACCGAGGCGGACGGACCAGTACTTGCTACCGCCGAGCGGAATGTCAATGGCACTCTCATGTAGCAAGCGATAGTCATCCATCCAGTCGTCCACGGCTGGAGTATAGGTAAGGTCGGTAACAAGTTTTCCAAGATCCTTGATTCCAAGGAACTTGTGGATTTTCAACTCATGATGGTAATTGAACTCGACGGCAACGTTGTCATCATCTTTCAATCCAACAAAGTATTTTTTGTTCTGATAGATAAGACCAGCGCGCAGCCGAATCTGCGTATCTTCTTCCTTGATGATATAGTAGCCATAGCCAGCGCCAACGGTCAGGAAACGTTTATAATTGTCAAACTTGTCCCGTTCGGCCTCGGCGCGGACATACCATGAATTGTTCGTGCCAGCGATCATGCGCTCAAAGTCAGCCTTGCCGATGATTTCCTCATCCGTCTTCACGCCATTCTCGCGACCATATTTTCCGCGCAGCGAAAGAACCAACTTGTCATCAGGACCTGCCAGCGTGGCCTTGGCACCGCCGCTGAAAACAGTCTTTTCGGTATTGCCCGTCTTGCCGTCAATGCTGAAATCAGCCTCGTAGGCCCATTTGCGGGGCGGTGGGGGCTTGGGCAGAGTCGGGTCAACGCCACCGAGTTTCCATACGGTCTGGATAGCGGACGGCTCGACGGCCTTGTCGCCAACTGTCGTCTTTCCATCTTTTGTACCAAGTGTCCCTTCGATTTTCCCTTCGGGAAGCGCCACCATGACTGGACCATCCGTTGCGATGTTTGCCACTTTGGCGCGATCGATTTCCAAGTCACCAGCGAAATCGGTTGCAATTTTGACCTTGCCGTCAAAAACCTCGGAGATTTTGCCCTTCAGCACAGAGCCGTCGTTCAGCGTAATCTGGTCAGCAACAATGCTTATACTGGCCGTGATAGCCGCCAACGCCATCATTTTCAGCACTTTTTTCATTTTTCACCTCATGGTTATTGTTGAAACCTGCTTCCTGCATACGCACAGGAAAAATGAATTGACAATACTATAATCATTTCAAACGGCAATTCCATATCCACGTTACTTTTTTTCTATACAGTTCATCGTTTTTTCAAAATCATCCCCCAACCAGACAGTGCATTATTTCACAACGGAATATTGATTGGAATACTTTTTTGAGGTATATTTTAATTGCACTACTCAATCACATCTCTCGACGGCGAGGCCGCCAATGCTCCTGAATCAAGCATCATGGAACCCTGGGACACCATGGAATATCTCCGTTGTCCCATCTGTCTCAAATGTCTCATTTGTCCCATTAAGAGAAACAATAGCGGAGACGCCGTAACTACTATCTCACCATGAACATACCACCACTTGATATCATCTTCCATTTCTATCCTGACGACACGCCATTACGACAACTGCTCGTCAGGCATAGCGAACAGGTTCGCGACAAGGCACTTCAGTTAATCGAAAACCCCATCGCCGCCAGACTGCCGATTGACAGGCAACTCGTCGTCAATGGTTCATTGCTTCATGACATTGGTATCGGCGCGTGCCATGCGCCCTCCATTTTGTGCAATGGCTCCCAGCCGTACATCGCGCATGGAATCATCGGCGCAAAAATGCTTCGGGATTTCGACGCCGCACTCGAACCGATTGCGCGTATCTGCGAAAGGCACACAGGCGCTGGTTTGACCGCACAGGACATCCGCTCGCAAGGTCTTCCACTCCCTGAACAGGATTTCCTCCCTGAAACCATTGAGGAAAAACTTGTCTGCCTCGCCGACAAGTTCTTCTCAAAATCTGGTGATATGCTTGAAAAGCCCGTTCCAAAAGTCCGTCAATCCCTTGTAAAATTCGGCGAAGACACCATTCGCCGTTTTGACGACCTATGCCGTCTTTTCGGCCTTCTCGACGATACCGCCTACCCGCCTCTCAATCGACCCTCTGCTCCGACGAATTGATATTTCTCCCAGAGGGAAGATATTATGGAATCATACAGAATAAACTTCACCATAGGAAAAGACGAATGAGCAAGGAATATGTGACATGCCCGAAATGTGGCCGTAAACTCCAAACGGAGGTGACGACCGTCATTCGTGAAAATGACGAAACAGCTTGGAAAGCACTGCTTTCCAAAACACTCAACACGTGCACATGCCCAGACTGCGGAACAAAATTCATGGTTGAACGTCCGTTAATTTACCGCGACATCGCCCATCCGTTTATCGTCTATTATGTCGATGCGCCCGATGACGGCAACCGTGATTTGGAACAGCAGATTGACGTCATGGCAGAAGAAATCTCTGCACAAGAGGGCATTGAAAAGCCCGTTGTACGTCTGACGTTGACCATTTGGGATTTCATTGAAAAGATTTTCATCTGGCGGATGGGATATGACGACCGTCTTATCGAGTTTGCAAAACAACAACTCTTCCGCAATACCGACCTAGATAAACTGTCCCGCACTCAGCATCGACTGCTGCTGGATTTTTCCAATGAGGATTCCGACAAACTCGTGTTCATCGTCTTCGATCGCGAGACAAACGCGCCCGTCGGCCGAATGCATGTGCCATTGGAGGAATTCCATAAACTGACAGATGAATTCCAGGGCAACGAACAACTGATGCATGAATTGGAGATTCTCTTCCCGACATGCCTCGTGTCAGTCGAACGATTGTTCTGAATAAAAAAACATTCAGGACATATAGGAGATAATCAAATGGGAAAGAAACGCAGCAAGGCAATCATCGAAAAGGAACAGGAACCCCTAGGCGAAAACTGGACAAATCCATTTGCCGATTTGAATATCAAAGTCGAAGAACCGCCTGCCCCGCCACCGCCGCCACCACCAACAAAAGAGGAACTTGCCGTTGAAGCCTTGAGCGAGGACGACAAGATTCTGCTGAAGGCATTTGGGGGCGACCTGGCAAATGGTCCTGAACTTGCGCGCTCAAATTTGAAGAAGAAAGTGGAACGCCTGTGGTTTTCACGCGAGCGCAAAGGCCGTGGCGGCAAGGAAGTCACGTTGGTCCACGGACTAGAGAACATGGACACGATGGCTCAAATGGAACTGTGCGCCAAAATCAAGCAGTCCCTCGGTATCGGCGGACAGTTCGCGGATGGTGTTCTGATGCTTCAGGGCGACCAGATGGCACGTGCCAAGGACTGGTTCGAGAATCATGGCTTTGAAATCAAGGGATAATTGCCAAGAAATAGATATCCCTCACGAATAAGGTTTTCTATGCAATTTAAATTCAAGGTATTACAAAAAGACGAAAACATTTCTTACGCGTCTTATCATAACCATTCCACATTTAGCGACGGTTGCGTGGAAATGGAACAGATGGTTCTGGCGGCACGCCAGAAGGGGATGTGCGACTACGGCCTTTCCGACCATTGGGTCGTTAGACCAGATGGCTTCAGGGAAGACTGGAGCATGAAACTCGAGGACCTAGACGCGTATGTCGAGACGTGCGAATCGTTGAAGCGGAAATACACCACGCCGTCGTTCCATGTCTGGACCAGCCTTGAAGTCGAGTTCTTCAAGGAAAATGCCGTGGAAGTAATCAGCAAACTACGAAAATATCCCTTCGATTACCTCATTGGTGCAGTCCATTTCGTGGATTATTTTTCCGTTGACAACAATCCAGAAGACTGGAATATATTTAAGACGGACGAAGAGCGCGACCGCGTTTTCCACGGCTACTGGGCAAACGAACTCGCGCTTTGCCAATCAGGGCTGTATGACCTCATCGCCCATCTCGACCTGCCCAAGAAGTTCGGTTTCGCACCCACATACGATAATGTTCCTGAATGGGAAGCGGCTCTTCAGGCACTGGCGGCATCGGGGAAAGTCATGGAAATCAATACTGCTGGCTGGGACAAGCCGTGTAACGATTCTTATCCCAGTCTGCCAATCATCTCACGCGCCAGGGAACTTGGCATTCCAATAGTCTTTTCATCAGATTCACACGAAATCGAGCACATCGGAAGAAATTACGGCAAAACTGCCGATACCATCGGCGCAACTCTCATCAAAACACCGTCGTGCTCAGCCGAAGAACAATCAAACAAGGAACAATCATGAAGTCATTAAGGACAAAACGGCTGGTTCTTCGTCAGTGGTATTTGTCTGACACCGATGATCTCTTTGAATATGCCCGCAATCCGCTTGTGGGACCGTCGGCAGGATGGAGTCCGCATCATTCACGCGCTGACAGCGAGGAACTTATCAAGAAGGTATTCCAGCAGGAATATTTTCATTGGGCAATTGTCCTTCCCGCCGCAGGGAAAGTCATTGGAAGCATCAATCTTACAAAAGACATTAAACGCAACAACGCACAGGCACTCACGCTAGGCTATTCAATGCACCCTGATTTTTGGGGAAACGGCTACATGACCGAGGCCGCCAAAGCGGTCATTTCCTTTGGTTTTGAAAGCCTTAACACTGTCCTGATTTCCGTTTACCATTATCCTGACAATCTACGCTCAAAGCGTGTCATCGAAAAATGCGGCTTCACATTCGAGGGAACCCTGCGCCTTTGCAGTCATCTCTTTAACGGCAAAGTGCATGACAATCTCTGCTATTCCATGACAATGCCTGAATTTAAAAAACTGAAACAAGATGGAATCCTCTAACCTGTAAAAGTTTTTCATAATGACTGAACGACTGCTGACACTTTTAATCGCCGTAATCATCGGCACGATGGTGCTTCTCTTGCTGCCGCCTGGATTCAGTAATCGCATTGAGTCGGCGGCACGATACATCACGCATCCAGCCCAATCCTGGGCCGATTGCGCGGCGCGGATGTCCCGCGCCGCTTTAGGCACCGCTGAAACAGACGGAGAAAAAACGCCCGCATTGGAGAAAAAACAAGAGGAACTCGCAAGAGTCCAACTGGAATACCAGTCCACAAAGGCGACCATGGAGCAGATGCGATGGGATTTGCGCCTCCTCGGGGCCCATCAGGCGTCATATCAGCATCCTTTCACTGTTTCCATTGCCAAAGTCATCAAGAGGGATCCGCTCGTCTCCTATTATGATTCTGTAATGATTGACTGCGGGGCAACTGACGGCATAAAAACGGGCCAATACGTTGTCGCCATGCCATCAGAAGGCGATTCTGCCAAGCCAGAACTAATCGGCGTCATTACTGAAGTCGCGGCAACAGCCTCCCGCGTGATGCTTGTCACACATCCTGAATTTGCCATCGGATGTGCCATTCCCACGCGCAACATCACAGGCGTGCTCCGATGCCCACCGAAAACATCGGGGCTTGCTTTGGAAAATTCCTCCCCTAATCTTGAAATCGCCAATCCCATGGGACTCGAATATGACAGCGTCGCGCCTGGCGATTTGGTTTTGACTTCTGGGATGGAAGAGAACACTGAAGGAACCGCGAACATCCTTGTCGGCACAGTCATCGGCAAAGGTCAGCGTGAAGACGGGATGCCTGTCATCCGCCTGAAATCCTCTGCAAAACTGGATGCTTTTTCGCACGTGATGGTCGTTCTTGGTGCCAAGAAGAAATAATGCAAAGGAGTTAAGCGATGGGCACCAATGACAAGCAGACAACAGGCGGTGGGAACGCGCTTTTTGAATTTACACTGACCGTGCACCCGCACGTGCTGATAAACTACCTGTTGTCAAAAGACGGATTCTGGCGTCATTTCTGGATACTGTTCTTGACGATTCTCTGGCTGATAACGGCATGCGTATCCCAACTGGCCTTAAGCGAATATTTTCCTGAGTTGCCATTGTACCCCGTGCCATTGACGATAGCGTATCTCGCGTATTACCGCAAACCGTCCTTTGCAGTCATCAGTGCGTTAGTCTGCGGGATTCTGCTGGATTCTTTGACATTCGGCCGTCTTGGCGTCAGTTCAGGGATTCTAGGCCTGGTGGTTGTGTTGATTGACTATCTTTCCCATAGTATGGAAGGTCTTGAAAAACGCTTCTGGGAGCGATGCCTGCTACTTGGCGGAGGCAGCGTCTTCATATATGTCCTCCTCAAATTAGGGTTGTATTTCGCCTTTCCAAACGGCGATGATGTCCTGAGTCTTGTGCCCAAGCAACTCCTTCTCGGAACTCTGCTTTGCGGAACCTGCCTCGCGCCATTGATGTTTTCAGCAATGGATCTGATTGAATGGCTTTTCAGACTCAGGTCGGCAAAGCCTGAATCCGATGACAGCACTGCGGAAATGAAACCGCGCCAAAACAAGAAGCACCCAAAACAGGAAAAGGCAACGGAGGGCCAGGAAAAGGCGGAGGATGATGGCGGAGAGGAAGAAACATAATGACAAACAAGCCCGCTGCCGTGAGAACTGCCTCACACTCCGATGGGCGTTGATGGTGATTCTGTTTGTGCTTTGTGCATACGTTTTTGTCATCCAAGTCCTTAATCAGGACAATCTGGTTGAGAAAAGCGAACGGCAGCAAAGCCGCCTGACGTATGTGCCCGCTCGCAGAGGGGCTATCCTTGACAGACACGGCGAAATATTGAATAGTTGCATCCCGCAGTATGACCTGGCAATTCGGCTTGACAAACTCCGCGACCCACGCGATACGCGCAATGCGACTCTGAATAAAACACAGGCTGCAATTGCGGAACTAGCGGTTTTCCTCGGCTCGGACTTTTATTTTCATCGGCCTGACAGGCAGGCAATTGAAAAACATATACAACTCAATGCACCTTTGCCCTTCGTCATCTGGACAAATCTGGATGCCAAGACCATCGTCAGATTTGAAAAGCATCACGAACAGTTCCCGTATGCGGAAATAACGCTCACCTGGTGCAGAGATTACTCCCATGGAAACACGGCGGCGCTCATCCGTGGATTCGTCAAACGAATTCCCGCAAGACAAAATGATTTGCCTGACTCTTTGCGACTCCTCGCAAATGTCGGCGAATTGGAAGGTGCCAGCGGCCTTGAACAGTCCTTTGATAAACAATTGTCGGGGGAAAGCGGCTACCAGAAAATCCAGACGGATGTCATGTCCTTCAGGCACAATACCGTCGAATCCCAAAACTCTGTGCCAGGAAAGGATGTAAAAACGACAATAGACATCCAGTGGCAGAAAACCGCCGAAGACCTTCTGGAGGCCAGTGGCAAAGCAGGTGCGCTTGTCATGATGGATGCAAGAAATGGTGAAATCCTTGTGATGGCAAGTTCTCCGACGCATCATCTGCCACCGAGTCCAGAGGATTCAAACCTGAATGGCGGGTATATGAATCGCGCCATCGCGGGATACTATCCGCCAGGCTCGACAATCAAGCCATTTTTCGCGTTGGCGGCTTTGGAACAAGGCATTTTCTCCCCTGATGAAACAATCTACTGCCCTGGATTCTTTGAACTTCCAGATGGAAGACGTGTCAAATGCTCAAGCATAAACGGCCATGGAACGTTAAATGTAACACAGGCAATCGCAATGTCCTGTAATACTTTCTTCTGTGAAGTCAGCAAACGGCTCGGAACCACTGGATACGACTTGCTCAACGCCAACCAAAACACCAATGGATTTTTCGGAAAGAAAACAGGCATCGAGGGACTGAAAGGCGAAATTCCAGGCGTGTTTTTCAGCCCGTCATGGGTCATAAACAACCGATTTGACGATATCGTCTGGCACGATGGTGATGCGGCAAATGCAGGCATTGGACAGGGAGCATGGATTGTTACGCCTCTTCAGCAAGTCGTCTATGCCTGCGCCATCACGACTGGCAGGCTATTCCAGCCCAAATTGGTCTGCAATGACCACCCCGCTCTGAAACACACATTGAATTGGGAAACCTCCGTCTGGCAACCTGTTCTTCAAGGACTATTTGATTGCGTGCAAAGCTCATACGGCACAGGAAGACGTTTGGCAATAAATCAAATGAACATCTATGCGAAGACAGGGACGGCCGAACACGGCTCAGGCCCGATGCCTCACGCGTGGATGTTCGCCGTGTATCCTGCGGAAAACCCACTGTTCGCTGTGGCATGCGTCCTGGAACAAGGCGGCCATGGCGGCGAAACCGTAGCGCCTATTCTAAGACATTTTATACTCAGCACATTTAGCGACTAAAGTGCTTTTCGAGAGCGACATGCTCCGTTTTTCGGACCTAATAGCCTGTGCAGTACTCAAGATTGACCTTCCAGTCGCCGAAATCTCCTTGGGGATACTCCCAATGGATGAGATCATCGCTCCACGCGACAGATATGCAGGCGTACTGGTTGAAGATTGTCCTCTCATTGTATGGACCTGTGCCATGAAAAAACATAAAGGCTTTTTGAATATCTGGCTCCTGACGCAAATCCAACACATATCCCGCTGAAACGCGACCTTGCGCCCAAGGCCATTCCGCCTGACCGAAGACATGGAGTCGCCCCGTGTCTTCCCAATGGACCAAATCACGGCTGATTTTTTCACCAATGCCGTTTTGTGGAGAATCCCAAAGACGATAAATGTTTCCATCTTTGATGACACAGACATTTTCACCGCTATCCGCATGGCCAAGATATGTCCAATGTTCAAGGTCTTTTGATTTTGAAAAA
>JAGCTA010000279.1 GCA_017963875.1 Victivallales bacterium
ATCTCATGCTTCGCTGCACTGACGCATCACATCTATGTGCTTCAAGTGGTGAAGCACGACTATTACGAACAATGTGCGGCACGCCGTGTCAGAACATCCAATCCCACCATCGGCTACCGCGGACGAATCATGGATGCCAATGGCGAACTCCTTGCGGTGAACTTCACGACACAAAGCATCTATGTGGAGCCCAAGCGAATCAACCCAGAAGACCGTGACGACATCGCAAATTTCCTCGCACGCGAATTGAGAATGGACGCTAATGAAATCTCTAAAAAATTCCAACGTGTAATTGATGCCCCTGTCGAGGCTCGCATCGCCTGCGAACTTTCACCAGAAAATGCCGAAATCATCTCATGCTGGAAACTGCCAGCCGTCGAAATCCGCCAGCCATTGGCTAAAGACTCCTGCCACGAGTTAGTCATCTACCCAAAATCAAGCACAGAAGAAGAGTTGACGAAAACCATCGAACAACTCAGCCCATTCGTCGGCCTTTCAATGAAAGAACTGAAGAGGCAAATCAGCAAGGCTGTCAACAGGCCAAAGGAAATCGTCATCAAAAGCGATGTCGAATTCACTGCGCAACTGAAACGCGACATGATCGCCTTCAGGGAGGAACTCAAGAATAAGCACCACAAGCCGACGCCGTTCCCAGTTCGCCTGGTTGAAGGATGCAACCGCTCCTATCCGCAGGGCGAAATGCTTGCCAATCTCATCGGTTTCCTAGATGGAAACAAAAAAGGCTATTCGGGAATTGAAAAAATGTTCGACATAGAGTTGACTCCCCGACCTGGCCATGTGACATACCAGCGCGACTCAAGGGGCAACCGCCTGATGTTCGAGGACTCCCAGACCGTCCCAGCACGAAACGGCGTTGACGTCTATCTGACAATTCAGGCACCAATCCAGCGCATCGCCGAGGAGGAACTCGCAAAAGCCGTCGACCAGTACAATCCAGAACGCGCTTACGCCATTATGATGAATCCAAGCACAGGAGCCATACTTGCATTGGCCCAATATCCTTCGTTTAATCTTAACGACCGCTCGACATTCTCCGATCCGACGGGAATCCAAAACCACTGCATTACAGAAATCTTCGAGCCAGGCTCAATCATGAAATCCATTCCAGTCTCATACGCTTTGGACAAAGGGATTGTCTCGCTTGATTCAAAATACTTCTGCGAAAACGGCCGTTGGTCCTACGGAGGACGCATCCTTCGCGATACGCACAACAACCAGAATCTCACGGTTCAGGACATCATCACGGTTTCCTCAAACATCGGCACGGCAAAAGTCGCAATGGACATGGGGCAGGAGAACCTCTACAAGGCATTCAAGGCATTCGGCTTCGGAGAAAAGACGCATATTGGCTTCATCCCAGAAGGCGGTCCAGACATCAGTTTCTCTCTGGAGACACCTGGGGCACTCAAGGCTCTGGAACGCTGGGATTATCTATCCATCACGCGTTATCCCATCGGCCAGGGAATTGCCTGCTCGCCCATACAACTGCTTCAGGCGTATGGTGCCATTGCCAACAACGGGACAATGATGCAACCCTATATCATTGACAAAATCGTCGATGGCGATGTGGTCAAGGCATCCGTTCCGCGCGTCAAAGGCCAGCCCCTCACGCCTGCGGGAGCGCAGAAAATCACCCAGGCGCTCATCTCAGTCGTCAACACCAAGGAAGGCACTGGAAAACGCGCTGCAATGAAGGACTTTACGGTTGCTGGAAAGACAGGCACTGGCCAGTTGTGGACGCCTGCGCATGACGGTGTCAAAGGACACTATGAGGAAAAACTATTCACGTCTTCCTTTGTTGGTTTCGTGCCAGCAGAAGCGCCAGAAATCGTCATGATCGTCTCCACAAAGCGTGTCAAGGCACATGGTGGAACCATCTGCGGCCCAGTTTTCAAAAACATCGCCGAACGAACATTCGATTATCTACAGATATCTCCCTCTGTCCAGCAGCAAACAACCGCCACCACCCTCAATTCTGCAAAATGAACCCTGAACTGACACTCAAAGACTATGCTGATGCCCTCGGCGAACTGCTTGTGTCCCAACACGGCAGTCTGGACACGGTCATTTTGTCTGCGACTGATGACTCCAGAAAGGTCGCGCAAGGTTCCCTTTTCTGCGCAATCAAAGGAGAAAGATTTGACGGTCACGCCTTCATTCCGCAAGCAGTCGCACAAGGCGCCGTCGCCATCGTCCTGAATGAAATACCAGATGACCTCCCTGCGTCGCTGCCTTACCTGCAAGTATCGGACAGTTACCGTGCGGCAGGCATCGTTGCGGAACTTGCGGCAGGCAAGCCCGCACAGCATTTCAAGGTGATTGCCGTCACTGGAACAAACGGCAAGACGACAACTGCCTACCTCCTCCGAGAGGTCTTCAGAACCGCAGGTTTTCCAACCGCAATGATCGGCACTGTGGAATACGATTTGGGAAATGGAGAAAAAATCGCTGCAGACCGCACAACTCCAACTCCTTTTTTCTTGCAAAATTTGTTTACTGAAGTATATAATAATAATGTCTGTTATTGTGTTATGGAAATGTCAAGCCACGCAATCGTCCAGCAACGACTGGGCACAATCAAGGTTGACGGAGCCATTTTCACAAATCTGACACAAGACCATCTTGATTTCCACAAGACGCTCGAAAACTACTATCAGGCAAAAAAACTGCTCTTTACCAGACACCTTAAACCTGACGCCCCAGTTGTCATCAATGCCGACGACCCTTTCGGCCAACGGCTTGCTGATGAACTCACTCATAACCTGGCGGGGGTTGATGTCATCAGTTTCAGTCTAAAAAACCTCTGCACACCCGTTTGTGTGTATGTGAAGGACCTGAAACTCAGTTCCAAAGGGACGGAATGTGCTTTGTCCTTTCCCGATGGAAACTGGTTAATGACATCCCCTCTTGCTGGATTATATAATGGCTACAATTTAGCCGGGGTCGCCATCCTCGCTCACGCTTTGGGAATGCCCTACCCCACCGTGAAGCAGGCTCTGGCGACCTGCCTTGGAGCCCCAGGACGACTTCAAAAAGTCACGTCCTCTCATCATAAATTCACAGTTTTCATCGATTATGCCCATACCCCAGATGCGCTAAGCAATGTCATTGACACTGTTCGCGACATCACATTGGGGCGCGTCATTGTTGTTTTTGGATGCGGGGGCGACCGTGACAGGACAAAACGACCTGTCATGGGAAAGATAGTCGCAGACAAGGCAGATGTCTGCATCATCACCAGTGACAATCCACGAACGGAATCCCCCGATGCCATTATCAGCGATATTCTTGCTGGAATGCCCAAAGATAAGGTTATCATCGTCGATGCGGACCGTAGAGCAGCCATTCGCCATGCAATCCAGACGGCAAAGCCAGGAGATTCCATCATTATAGCTGTCAAGGGGCATGAGGACTATCAGGAAATCAACGTTGTCAAACACCACTTCTCAGACTACGAATGCGTTCAGGCACTTCTTTGAGCGTATTCCCGAAGATTTCTGACATCATTTTTGCCTTTCCACTATGGTATCAATTGTTTCAACGCAGTCTATTTGTGCTTGAAGAAACTCAATATTCATGTATAGTTTATATCTGATTCTGAATTGAATCAATATATTTTATACCTAAATTCCACCAAAGGAGTCTCCATGGATCTGTTGTTGAATATTGTCCAGTCGATTAACTCGTATCTGTCCGATTATATCCTTATCACGCTTCTCATCGGCACAGGCATCCTCTTCACCATCCGCACGCGTTTTGTCCAGATTCGCTGCTTCCGTGAAGGTCTCAGGCATGTCTTCGGAAAGTTCTCGCTGAATGGCGGGAAACAGGACAGCGGACTGAATTCATTCCAGGCATTGACGACGGCAGTTGCGGCACAGGTTGGAACAGGCAATATCGTCGGAGCATCTGGCGCAATTCTGACTGGCGGCCCAGGCGCTATCTTCTGGATGTGGATCATCGCCTTCCTGGGCATGGCGACAATCTACGCGGAAGCAGTCCTCGCCATTGAAACTCGCATCAAGACACCTGACGGAGGAATCCAAGGCGGTCCTGTCTATTACATCAAGCGGGCGTTTCCAAATGGTTTCGGCTCATTCCTCTCAGGTTTCTTTGCCATCGCATGTGTCCTCTCGCTTGGCTTTATCGGATGCATGGTCCAGGCGAACTCCATTGGTGAAACCTGCAACAACGCCTTCGGCATTCCAACGACAACCATCGGCGTGGTGCTGGTCATTTTTGCCGCCATCATCTTCCTTGGAGGTGTTTCGCGACTGGGCACGGTCACGGAAAAACTCGTCCCCGTCATGGCAATCCTGTATCTCCTCGGCGGCCTGCTCGTGCTGAGCGTCCGTATCAATTTCCTTCCTGAGACAATTGCCATGATCTTCAAATACGCTTTCACGCCAAGCGCATTGATTGGCGGCGGAGTCGGCGCAGCCCTGAAAATCGCCATCAGCCAAGGTGCCAAACGTGGCCTTTTCTCCAATGAAGCAGGTATGGGTTCGACACCGCATGCACACGCGCTTGCCAATGTCAAGTCGCCGCACGAGCAAGGCGTCGTGGCTATGATAGGCGTTTTCATTGACACATTCGTCGTCCTCACAATGACCGCACTGATTGTCATTTCCACACTCTACACGGGAAATGGACCGCTCGCACACGCGACTGGCGATACATGGGAAGAACAATTGGCAAGTTCAGGACTCACAAAGACAAACCTCGTCCAAAGGGCTTTTGAAAGCATCCTCGACAAGAATGTCCGCCCAACTACCACAGTCACACTGCCAGATGGAACCGTGCGCCAAGGCACACATGTAACCGTAACGACAATCCGCACGGTCACCCATATCAGCGCTGACAACAAAGTCACCTCCGACACGACAACGGAAACAAAGACAGAAGATCCAAATGAACTTGAGGCACGCGGCGTGACATGCGGAAACATTTTTGTCGCAATCTGCCTTTTCTTCTTTGCGTTTTCGACGATTTTGAGTTGGAATTATTTTGGCAGAATCAATTTCCACTATCTATTCGGCGCAAAGGCGATGATCGTTTATTCCATTCTTGCCATTTGCTTCATCTTCATGGGTACAGTCATGAAAAATGACCTTGTCTGGGAACTCCAAGATATGTTCAACCAATTGATGGTCCTACCCAACGTCCTTGCGCTCCTAACGCTTTCTGGCATCGTTGCCGCATCCGCAAAGAAGAAAACACAAGAGTAAAGGGACACATATATGAAACTGCATTTTCTTGGAACTGGCGCCGCCGATTGGCCAGACCCTGGGCAAAACGTCGGATACGGCAGAATGCTCTCAAGCATGGTGGTCAATGAGTCGCTGATGATTGACTGCGGGTCCATGACCATTGAGGCAATTGATGAGTTCAATATCGATGTCGATAAACTGCGGCATGTCGTCATCAGCCATCCGCATGGTGATCACTTCAAAATGTCCCAACTCTGTGAAATTGCGACGCGGCGCGACCATGCCCTGCCTGCCCTGAAAGTGTTTGTCAACAGGAAGGCGATTGAACGCAGTCCGATTCCGTCGGAACTCATTGGTCGCATTGAACTCATTGGCTATGAGCCATGGGATGTATTCAAGTGCGATGACGTCAGCGTGACCACCATGCCCGCCAATCATGAACTGGAGATAAAAGGCGAACTGGCGGCGCATCTCTATTTTGAGTTCCCCGACGGCAAGACTTTGTTCTACGCCCTTGACGGCGCATGGTTTGTGCCTGACACATGGCGTTTTCTGCAAAAGCACCGCATGGATGTCATCATCTGGGAACTCACCTGCGGTTCACTCGCGGACTGGCGCCTCTGGGCGCATTGCAATCTGGGGATGGTCAAACTGATGACGGATGCGTTCAGGTTCGACGGTTCCATCCACGACCATACGGTCATGTTCTGTTCGCATCTCGCCCGCACCCTTTGCCCTCCACAGGATATTTATGAGCGCGAATTACGCACAAACGGCTATATCCTGGCACATGACGGCCTCGTCTGGGAAGACTAGTGGTTCCGTAGATAGTGTGTGCCCTGCGTGGAGCGCGGGGGGAAGCCTAACACCCTCTGTCAGCAAGCCATGAGCCACTGAAAAGGGAGACACAGAATACAAAACTCAAAAGGCCACCGTGGACGATTATCCAACGGTGGCCTTGTAATTAGCCTGATATCAGCAATTCATTTCTGCGAATCAATCATCATCGCCATCATCATCCTTGGCGGCTTCAAATTCCTTCTTCTGCTGTGCGATAACCGCCTTGATATCCTCTTCGCTAAGAACGACGGAAATACCGAAGACATTGCCGTTTGCCGCACCCTTGATGGTCTGGAGCAGAGGCAGCGAACCGCCAAACGACTCGTTGATGGAAGGCGTGAACATGTTGACCATCATCATCAGTTGTGCATCCCAAATCTGCGCCTTGACTGCCGCCGCTTCCTTGTCATCATTGAGATAGACATTGAAACTGATATTCATCTTGTCATTCGTCGTCACGACAAGCGCCAACCCCTTCGCCTTTGAGAGCATTCCCCAGGCGGGAGTATCCTCACCACCACCCAATTGACCAATCTGCGCAGCCAGTTCAGGCATCATCTTGACGGCTACAAAAGATTCTTCCTTGATGGATGAGAAGAAAGCGTCAAGCGCAGGTGTCGCAGCGGCTTTTGCACGGTCCAGGGCGGCTTTCGCGGAGGCTTCCGTGGCGAACAATACCAAACTCGGATTGATAACAGCCAGTGTCAGTTTACGGAAGGCATTTGGAATATCGTCGTCCTTGAGTTCGATTGTCACCGTGGGCGTTGTGCCATACACGCCGACGCCAATGGAATAACTGTCCTTCGCATCATCGCCCAGCGCATTGAAGAACTCGCCGATAGCCGCTGGAAGATTTGCAGGTGATATGGCCATCGGCTTGGTGAGTTCAGCAGCAAAAGCCATGTCTATTTTGCCGTAGTCAGGCTCAACGCCTTTGGGGCTGAAATTGTTGAAAGCCAAACTGAAGACAGCGGTTTTGATGCAGTTTTCATCCTTGTTGAATCCCAATGCGGCATACAGTTTCTCCGCAGCCACCTTGAGTTTCTCCACATTGACATCATCGTCATCTTCCGCCGCCTTTTTCTTGAACCATTCTTCTTGTTCCATACTCTTGAAAAGAGCCTGAGCCTTCTTTGTAAACTCTTTTTGGAAGATGGCATCCGCATTGGAATAAGCCACAATATCCGCATTAGGAACAATGGCGATAGACGCCTTGCCAAATCCCTGGGCCATGACCATCAAGGCAGAAAACAACACCGTCAATGACAACAATACTTTTTTCATCCAAGTCTCCTGAATTTTACTTGTTAAAACCATGGAAAATCATTCCACCATTCATTTGAAATCAATTTAAAATACTTCCCCAAAAAACAAATGCAAACGGCAAACCAAAGCAATTTCCACTGGTAAAAATATTTTTCCAGCCGCTTTTCTGCCGTGGAAGCGGGAATCACCACCCTCACTGGACTGTATATCCCCAGTTAAGAAGAGCGATCACGAGATTGTCGCGTATCTTGGCCTTTTCCGCCCCCATCACGACACAAATCATTCGACGGCCATTTCGCTCGCACGTCACTGTGATGCAGAATCTAGACTCATCAATATAACCTGTTTTCAGGCCATTGATGCCAGGGCAGGCAGAACTGCCCAGAAGATGGTTTTTATTTGCCAAATCGAATTTACGAGTCCCCTCTCTGATTGAATCCAGTTTTGTGCTTGCCCACTTCATGATTTCAGGGACATCCATGACATATTCGGAAAGATAGGCGATATCCATCGCGCAGCCTCTGTTGGCACGTTTATTGACTTTATCAGGCAAGCCATTGGTATTGCAGAAATTCAAAG
>JAGCTA010000036.1 GCA_017963875.1 Victivallales bacterium
AATAGTAATAGCCGCCAGCGACCGCTGCAACCAGAATAATGAGACCAATCAATCTGATGATGGCACGCTTCAGTTTGCCAGAATTCTTCTTTGCCGCAACGGCGTCCACCATGGCGCCTGTGCGGATGGCGTCTGCGCGGCACTTCTGCGAGCAATAGGTCAAACCGCCTTCCTTGATGGCGCATTCACTGCAAATGGGCTTGCCGCATACTGCGCAACGAAAAGAGGCTGGGACATCGGGATGATTGAGGCAAACACTACCTTCGTTTTTCGCCATGATAAAACTCCTGTTTCACTATGATTCAACTGGCAATAATATATTACCTGAATCCGCGGATTCAGGTATTAATTTGAATACGCATAGAAAGTCTGGCCTGGACCAAACACTGAAGCCTGCCCGAATGTAATTCCCTGTGCCGAGGCGCACTGCTTGTTGATTGTCCTGAATTCGCCTAGGTTCAGGGACGCTGCATGGCCATCAAGGAAGAGCGAATTGCCTGTGCTACCATGTGCACCAGAGAAGAAGCACGTCGCGCTGTCATTGCACCATTGCTGACCAACGCTGGCCAGGGAGGACAAATTGTATTTCCAGAACATATACTGTTCGACATTATCAGTTTCCAACTGCGTCTTGCAGAAAGAATCGCCATTAACCAATGCGCTCGATGGCGATTTAACCAGCCCCATGATAATAAAGACATCAGCCCAGGTTTCCTTTTGCGCGGCTGGCCTTGACACCATGGCATTCTGGAAGGGGCTGAGGTGATTGTGATAGGCCACACCGCCATACGTTCTGAAATTGGTCGTGAACTTGAAGGGTGAACGCCCAGGGCAAACAAGTTCATTCGCAACTGGGGAACCTGAAAGAAGCCCCGCTTCACGGATATGGGTGTACCACAGGGAATCGTTGTTGCGGACACGACCAAGCCAGTCATTGCAATTCGACATGTAGATTGCATTCGACGTACCGATTTGCTTCAAGTTATTGACACAGGATATGCTCTTTGCCTTCTCACGCGCCTTCGCCAGCGCAGGCAACAGCATCGCCGCCAAAATGGCAATGATGGCAATGACTACAAGCAATTCAATCAAGGTAAATGCAATCAAACGCTTCATGTTTTCAAACCTTATATTATCGGAACTTTTCCAATTACGCTCTATTTTCCATGTGAATAGGTACGACATCTATAGTCGTAAACCTTTAGAGGCATGCTTTTTCATGATAATGAACTACAAAATCAATTTGTATACGCATAGAACGTCGCGCCAGTTCCAAAGACAGATGCCTGACCAAACGTGATACCCTGTTGCGTAGCACACTGCTTGTTAACTGTGCGATATTCGCCAAGATTCATGCCTTGAGCGTGTCCATCTAGGAAAAGCGTGTTTCCGACATTGCCATGCGCGGCCCCATAGAAACACGTCGCACTGTCATTGCACCACTGCTGGCCGACGCTGGCAAGCGCGGTCAGATTGTACTTCCAGAACATGTATTGTTCGCAATTATCGGATTCCACCTGTGTCTTGCAGTACGAATCTCCGTTGATGAGCGCCGCTGACGGCGACTTGACCAAACCAGCGACGATAAACGTGTCAACCCACGAGTCTTTCTGTGCGGCTTTTGCTGAAATCATGGCATTCTGGAATGGTGAAAGAATGTTATGATACGCTGCACCGCCGTAGATTTTGTAATTATGGGCAAACTTGAACGGTGAACGCCCAGGGCAGACAAGTTCATTCGGGCTGTTGCCTGAGAGCAACCCTGCCTCCCTGATGTGTGTAATCCATTGCGAGTCATTGTTGCGTACACGGCCTAACAAATCGTTGGCACTCGTCATATAAATCGCGTTCGCCGTACCAATCTGTTTAAGATTGTTGATGCATGAAATGCCCTTTGCCTTCTCACGCGCTTTCGCCAGCGCAGGCAGCAACATCGCTGCCAAAATGGCAATGATGGCAATGACAACAAGCAATTCAATTAAGGTAAATGTAATAAAGCGTTTCATGTTTTTCACCCCTTTATTATCAGAACTTTTGAATTTAAATCCATTATCTTATATTATACCAAATATTACAATAAAAAAAAGCCGTCTGGCTATTTTTTGGCAGACGGCGACAACGAATTCATGATTTATTCGGATTTCTTCTTTGTTTTCTTGCCAAGAATCGAATCCTCAAGGTCTTTCATTTCAAGTGTCTGATAGAAAATGTCCTGAAGCATGCCCAACAAAACAATACGCGCTTCAAGAGTGGACTGGACCTCTGCAAAACTGTCCTTTAAAGAATTCCAGTAGTCGGCGACAACCCCAGTCGCGACTTCGTCCATATTGCTTCTGGCGATGGCATTGACAAGTTTCTGTTCGCCTTCGCTTAAACGTTTCCAGAAATCAGGAAGTGTCCCTTCAATTGTCTGGGTCCTGTCTTCCTCATAATCAAGTTTCTTAATCAAACTGTTGAAATTACGCCTCATCGTTGGGCTTAATTTCATTGCGGAACCAATGTGGGGCCAGTCAATGCGGCTGAGAATCAAATCCGCGAACTTGGTCAATTCCGCTGTCTTGTCATTGGCGACCTGGAGTTTTGACTCCATCTCATCCTTTGCCTTGGCAACCGCCGCGATTTCCTCTTCCTGATGCCTGAATGCCGCGCGTTGCTCCTCATAGCGCTGCTGCCATGCCTGCTGTTCCTTGGTCACACGCTCGACTTCATTCTGCAAACGCGCGACTGTCTTGTTCATCTCATTTCGCAAGGCTTCTTCGGCTACCTGCTTCTGCGAATCCGCCTGGGACATTAACTGGGACATACGGCGGTTTTCAGCCTGGAACCCATCTAGTTTTCTCTGGATTGTCTCGGAATCCTGCTTTGCCTGCCTCAACTGCTTTTTCAGTTCAGCAATTTCAGTAGCATCTTCATTTTGACGCGAACGGCTCTTCGTCACTTCTGCCGTCATCTGATTGAATTTTCTGGTCAAATCCGCATTTTCATCCTGAAGTTGCTTCAGGCGACCGACAAGTTCCTCATTTCCGCCAGTGTCATTCAACAACTTATCCACCTGCTCCTTTGTGAATTTCAGCGGGCTGAAGCACAAAATCACTTTCCATTGCTTCAAATCATCGACTTTATACAATGCATCCATCTTCTCGTCTGGAAGCATGTATTCATCGTCTGCAAGTTTTTTCTCCTCGCGATACGCCTTGTATTCATCCGAATGGAAATAATCCTCAAGGTTCTGATGCAATTCCTTGTGGACAGGATACCATACGGCGAAAACGCCATTCGTCACGGAATCGGTGAATTTCGCCTTTTCCGCCTCTCGAATGATACTCCCCTCAAAGCGCTTACGTTTCTCTGGCACGAGACGATGGCCGCCAATCGTGCATAATTTCATCAACGGGCTGTTAGCCTGAATATACTGCAATAACCCTGCCCACGGCAACTCGCCAATCATCTGGGTGAATACCTCAGTCAGATTGACACCTTGGATTTGTTCATTATTCACCAACATCCAGGCGATACTCCTTCTGCAACATGACTTTTGTACTGCTTATCAATGCCGCTGCCTGTTGACGACGCAGCGAATATTCCAATTTTGGCAACGCCATCTCCAAGGTCATCTTCAAATCTTCCTTGTTCTCGGCTATCGCAATCTCCAGCGCTTTGCGACACAATAAAACAGCCTCGCGCCATTGACCTTCCTGACACAACAACGCCACTCGGCTCATCGTGTCACCACCTTCTTCCTCAGGCGCACGCTGTTGCTTTTGCTGCTGCCTGTTGGCTTTTGCTTGTTTCCGCTTCGACTTCTTGTCAATGACGAGTTCATCATCGTCCTCGTCATAATTAAAATTTGTCGTCTTTTTAACCATACGAATCCAAAGATTCCAATAAAAAAAAAGACTTTTGCCTGTCGGCCTGGCAGATATCAGGCAACAAACGAAAAGTCAAGATGGAGGCGTGGATGGGATTCGGACCCATGAATAAAGGTTTTGCAGACCTTTGCCTTACCACTTGGCGACCACGCCGTCTTGGTCAACTTTTCTTAACTTACATCGCTTTTCCGATTTGTCCAGTCATCAGAAAAGAGTTTTTCACATTTTAGATTATTTTTTGCGACAATATTGCAGACAATGAAGAAAAAAACCTCAGGTTTTGTTTGCATATTGAAGAAACGGAGGTACAGTAATAAGTGTTTTCTGGCGATGGTAAGATACCGAAGTGGCCAAACGGGGCAGACTGTAAATCTGCTAGCACTGCTTTCCTTGGTTCGAATCCAAGTCTTACCACCATTGAAATCATAATTAACGGTAGGATACCGAAGTGGCCAAACGGGGCAGACTGTAAATCTGCTAGCACTGCTTTCCTTGGTTCGAATCCAAGTCCTACCACCATTTTTCAGGCGGTCAATCACTGACCGCCTTTTTTGTTTCTCTACTCAAAAACACGGATGTCGGATGTTTCCCCCCATCCCATCAAATGGCTCCATCCCATTCGACTATTCTAACCCATCGAATTTTCTAATTGGCGGCAAGGACTGCGTTTGCCATGGAGACGCCGCTCATCAGCGCCCCGACGATTCCAAGATACCCTTGGTCCGTGCCGATTAGCCGAAGATTCTCCAATGGGCTTCTTCCGTCCCATTGCTTGTTTTCGATGCCGTAGATTGCACCGTTCAGCCGAGATGTAAAACGCGTAAACGTCCTTGGCGTATACATTTCCTCCCTGACAACGGCATTTGAAAAACCTGGATATTTTTGCTCCATGAATGCCTTGGCAGACGAAATCGCCGCTTTCTTTGATGAATGGTAGTCATCGGAAGCGCAGGTATACCAATAGGTCGGCGACGCCTTGAGTGTAACACGCACCTCTTTGGATTTGATTCCGTCAAAATTTTCTGGAACGCAAATGATCCGCGAATCTTCCGTAAACGCTTGCTCGGAAGGATAATAATCAAATGTGTCCCTGCCATTCCAGAAGACGATGCTCTCCTTCATTCCAATTTGCGCAGGTTGACAATTCAGTTCAAAGAGCACCTCCGCATACGCCATTTTGCCCAAATTCTCATTTGACATTCCCTCCACTGGAGAAGACAGAAGGCAGGCTGTCTCAGGCAAGCCAATGCACGTTAAATACATATCCGCATCATGAGTCTTTCCCGAATCATCGACAACTCCCGTCACCCTCTTCCCATCGTGACAAATGGAACGGATGCCGCAACCAAGTTCAAGTTGTGCGCCGTTTTCATCCATACGCTCAACTAGACAATCCAGAACAGCCTTCATTCCCTTCGCAGGACGCCCCATCCCCTCCAGGAACAAGCCTCTGAAAATGATGCAGAACTGCCGAAAATCCATTTCATGGCTCATTGGATTGCCGTAGCCCATGACGGGACAACAGAGCATTTCACGAAGCAAAGGCTCTGAAAAAGACTCTGCAAGAACCGAACGGGTTGGCATCAGCCCCCTGTCCGTAACAAATGGATTCATTTCGCGAATTCTCCTGACAAACGCACGAAAATTCTCCGCATCCGCAGGAAACTGCTCATCAATCGATTCTAACAACATGCTTATGTCATTGCAGAAATGCAATGTCACATCAGGAAAAGAAATATCGCATTGACGGGGTTCACGCAATTCAAATGCGTCACGAGAAATCCTCAACTGACGAAGCAGAATGTTCAAAGGAGCAGACCGCTCCCCTGCCCTGCCGATGTTCGTCATCGCATGGAGTCCCACATCGTATTCCCTACCATTCCGAAAATAATACGAATTCAAACCACCTGGGACGACATGACGTTCAAATACCTTCACATGCCAGCCGTAATGGCTCAGTCGAATGGCGGCGCTGAGGGCAGAAAGCCCAGCGCCAATGACAATGGCGGTCCTGCTGCTCAATTGCCTTCCGCCTTTCCAACAGTTCCTGGACAATTCGGCGAACCGCATTCCTGGCCGCCCTGTTGAGAGCCGCTCTCCGCCTCGGCAGGTGTTCCCTTCTGTTCGCGAATATCCTCCAAATCATCATTATCAGCCTTGCTCTGAGGCATTTCCATGCCTAGAAGTTCATAGACTTCCTCGGCATTCATCGTCTCTTTTTCAAGCAACGCCTGCGCAAGCGTCTCCAATTTTCCGAAATTCTCGGTCAAGAGTTTTCTGACACGCTCCTCTGCGCCGACGACAAGCGCGCGAATCTCCAAATCTACCTCTCGGGCTGTTTCTGGGGAATTCGTCTCGCCATTGGTCAATTCATGTCCAAGGAATGACATCCCATGTGAATTCGCATAATTCAAAGGTCCAAGTTTGCTCATGCCATAACTTGCCACCATTCGCCTGGCAGTGGCGGTCGCCTGGCGAATATCTTCAGATGCACCGCTCGAATACTCTTTGAAGACCAGTTCCTCAGCGATTCGCCCGCCCATGCACACAGCCATGTCATCAAGCAGTTCTGAATACTCGATGGTGTAACGGTCCTGCTCGGGCAACTGCATCGTCGCGCCAAGATAGGAAATGCCACGAGGAATAATCGTTATCTTGTGCAACGGCTTCGTGTTCTCGCAGAGTATGTTGACAAGGGCATGGCCCGCCTCATGATAGGCAATCAACTTGCGTTCCTTGTCGCTAATGCGCCTGCTGCGGCGTTCCTTTCCCCAGCAGACCTTGTCGCGGGCCTCCTCCAATTCGGGAAGTCCCACCTTGTCCTTGCCCGTCCGCGTTGCCAGCAATGCGGCCTCATTGATGAGGTTTGCCAGATCCGCGCCGCTGAACCCAGCAGTTCCACGGGCGATGACCCGCAGATCAACATTGGGGTCAAGGCATATTTTGTCCGCATGGATTTGAAGGATACCGAGACGTCCCCTCAAATCGGGCAGGTCAATGGTAATCTGGCGGTCAAAGCGGCCTGGACGCAGCAATGCCTTGTCCAAAACATCGGGGCGGTTGGTTGCGGCTAGTACGATGACGCCTGAATTCGCCTCGAAACCATCCATCTCGACAAGAAGTGAATTCAACGTCTGCTCATGGTGGCCGCTCTCATTGATTCCATAGCGTGAACGGCCTATCGCATCCAGTTCATCGATGAAAATCAGACAGGGGGCATGCTTCTTGCCCTCTTCGAACATGTCTCGGACACGGCTAGTGCCGACCCCGACAAACATTTCGTCAAAATCAGAGCCGCTGACAGAAAAGAACGGCACTTCCGCCTCGCCCGCAATCGCACGGGCCAGCAATGTCTTGCCAGTTCCAGGCGGTCCGACCATCAGCACTCCACGGGGTATCTTTCCGCCAAGCCTGCGGTATTTTCTTGGGTCCTTCAGGTAATCGACGATTTCCTGCATCTCGCTCTTGGCTTCCTCAATTCCCGCGACGTCTTTCAGCGTGACCTTGTCAGGCCCAGGCAACACCATGCGCGCACGGCTCTTGCCGAATGTCATCATGTTGCCCCCAGCCGCCCTGAACACGCGATTGGAGAAAAAGTAGATAATCACTATCATCAGGACAATCGGCAGTACCGACAACCATATATTCGACCAGAAGCCGTTGGATATGCTTACCTTAACCGTCGGGCAGTATTTGTTCACCAATTCATCAAGGCGCGGGGTATAGACCACCATCGTCTTGAACGGAGACAAATCCGTCGGAGTCAGGGTCTTCTTCTGTGCCGCCGCAGCATCCTTGACATACTCGCCTTCAAGGATGAGAATATCCCCAGATGTCTGCTCCTCAATCGAAACGCTTTTCACCTGGCCTTTCTCAAGATACTCCTCGAATTCGGACTGCGTCAATTCCGTCCGCTGCCTCGCCACGCCATCCCTGTTCTGGAAAAACATCATCCATGCAATGACGAGAGACAAAAGGAAAAGCCATAGCAGCAATGTTCGCTTGGCTGAAGAATATCTTGGCATGCGTTCAGGCTCGCTTCCCGAACGGGGAAGTTCTGGATTGTTTCTTTTTACTTCGGACATTTATCTGTTCCAAGACAAGAGCAAAGGACGCCTTTACCCTCGCATACTCATAAGGAAATAGGCGACCGCTCCGACGGCGGCAATTGCAAGTACCGCAATCACTGCATAGAAGGCAATTTTATGACTGCGCTTGTCACGCAGCATCACCCTGCGCTTCGCGCCAGTTTTGCCACCCATGTTCTGCATGGATGTGGAAATGCGGTCGGCAACCCCTGTATCATCCAGATTGATGACCGTAACCGTCTTGGTGACCTCCACACGCGCCGTTTCGCCGCTGTCATAAAGCAGTTCGATTCCGCCGACCTGAAAGATATCGCCGTTGTTCAACGGAATTTCCACGCCTTCGTCAATGTGCTCGCTATTGATGCGCGTTCCGTTCGTGCTCCCCTCATCCCTCAAGGCATACACGCCGCCTTCCAACTGTATGAGCGTACAATGATGGCCGCTGATAGTCGAGTCAGGAATGCAGATATCACAACTTTCCGAACGACCCAAACTATAGGTTTCTTTCGTCAACGGGAAGGATGCACCACGTTGTGCACCCTCAGACAATACTTGGATTTTGGGTGTAGCCATTTTTGCGTTCCGTGTTTTAACCTTATATTTAATTTTGTTTTTTCAGTTTTTTCCAAACTAAACTAATGTAACGGTGTTTTCATGCTTTTCCAATACATTTTTTCAGATTCTTTGCAAAAAACATTTCTCCACTGTCATTTGACATCTGGATTCCCCACGTCAAATTCCTTCATCCACGTCTCCTGCGCGACCCGTTTCGGGTAACGCACTTTCAGTTGCTTGTAGAGTTCCGCAGCCGCCTCCTTCCGCCCCATGTCCCGCTGGACTTTCAGCAAAAGCACCATTGCATCCTCTTCCTCCGCAGGGTCAATCGCCTCCTTCGGTATCGCATAATGGTAATTGGCCAGTTTCTCCAATGCCATCGACAAATTCTGAGGCTTGCGTTCATAACTGATTCGCGCCTGGACAAGCAGACACCGCTTGGACGCGGCATATCCGCGACCACGTGAAAGCACCATATCCGCCATCGACTGCGCATCCGCATCTCGCCCCAGTTCAAAATAGCAGATACACAGCCACGACATCGCCTCACGAAGCAGATAGTCCGCATCCTGAAGTTTTTCCAAATACTCCGCATGCTTTTCTTTGTCTTCAAGACGGCTCTTCAGTGCCGATACCAGGTCCTCATACACCTTGGCCGCCAGACGATACCTGCCATCGCCAGATTCCATATACAGCCGCCCCAGACGATATCCCGCCCAGACGGCGGCTGGCGATTCGTATCCCTTGGCGACGGCGCGTTCGCATGTGCGAACCAACAATGCGCGGTCCTCTGGATTTGGGTTCTTTGCCAATACATCATCCAGCAATTTTGACATCTGATACAGCACTGGAGGCGTCAATGAATCCGCCGTCAACTCTTCTGGCTTGGCTGCCAATACCCTGTACTGCCCGACAATCTTTTCAGTGACAGTGCCATCGCCTTTCAACTGGCTCTCCTGAAGCAACTTCAGCATCAGCAACCGCATGGAGACCTCCCGTTTTTCATCCGCAAATTGGCTCTTGGACAAGGCCTCTTCCAGACGCTTCAATGCTTCGCTCGGCTGTTTCAGTTCCACCAGAAGCCATGCGTCACGGTAGAGATACTGCTCCCTCTTTTCGCCCTCGGCGGATTTCAGCAGTTCAGTCAATTGCCCATGCGCCTTGTCATTCGCCTTGCGAACGGTATAGATGCCCAGCAGGCGCTCCCTGCTGCCAATGACAATGTCATTGGAAACATCCTTGGAAGCAAGAACCGCCAGATAATCCTTTTCTGCATCAGATGATGCCTTGTCTGCCTTCAACTCCAGTTCCGCAGCCGCACAGATATACTTGATGCGTTCCTTCGAGCACGACGGACGCACCGACAACCCGCGCAGAATAGCCGCCGCCTCATGCCATTTGGACTGAGCCTGATAACAGACCGACTGGCGAAGCAGCAACTGAACGCGGCGGTCCTCGTCTTCCGACGCCATTCCCTTCAATGTCCGCTCGTATGCGGCCAACGCCAAATCATAGTGCTTGAGTTTCTCATGCAGACGAGCCTCAAATTCCATAACCTTGTTCTCGTATCCCGCATCATTGAAACTGCGAAAATATGTTTTGCATAGTTCCGCGCCACGCTCCCATGAAGCGGTTTTATCATCTGTCAAAAGGCAATGGATGGCATGAACAAGACAGAATCGGCGCATCTCAATCGTCGCCGACGCATTTTTAACGACGGCATCGAAATGCGGCCAGGCTGTACCATACTCCCCCAATGCATAAAGGCAGCGCCCATGGAGGCAGTCCATTTCATAGTCGTCCGCCTCGGGATTCAAGGCACGCCATTCAAGCACCATTTTCAGCGCGTCTTCTGGCTTGTTCATCTCAAATACCGCAACAGCACGCCTTTTTCTTACTTCATTCGACCATTTGCCCTTTGGAAACGCCGCAAGAAAGCGGTCGTATGCAGCACGAGCCGCGGCGTAGTTGCCTTGTGCAAAAAGAATCTCGCCCTTGGCAAACATCGACTCCTCCCTGAATGACGCCTTAGCATCCGCATAGTCGATGATCTTGTCAAACAAAGGCAGGGCATCCTTGAATTTCATCTCATACTGGAAATGTCTCGCCAATGCAAAGACTGCATGTTCCCTAAAAGGAAAATCCTTTCTCAAAGGAAGCGAAGCCATTTCTGAATAGAGTTCATAGCCGCGCTTGCTGGCAGGGTCTTCTGCAAAAAGGCAGCCAGCCAGAAGGAAAATGCTGTATTCCTTCAGCGATGCGTTCTTGGCTTTCAGTAGTTTCTCGAAGCATTCCTTTGCCTGCGCGTACATCTTCCTCTGCATGAATGACTCACCTTCCCAGAAGGTGAATACTTCCATATTGGAATTTGTCGGCCAGCGTTTCCCATACTCGCTGATACGGCGAATCATTTCATCGTGCTTCTCCTGACGGCGAAGGCAGTCGATGAGATTGGCATATGCGGATTCGACCAGTTCATGCTCTGGATACGCCTTGAGAAAATCCTCGTATGCCTTCTGTGCAAAATCATAGACCTTCCCCTTCTGAAGACCACGGGCATACGCATAGAAATCCACAGGCCGCTCAAATTCCGTCGCGGCCTGCTGACCAATCAAAACCATCGACAATAACAACGCCGAACACCATATAGCCAGTCGCTTTTCCACTATTTTGTTCTCCTCGAATCTCCTCATTTATTGTCCGCTGGAGTCCCCCATGCGCCGCTGCGTGGCAAATGCGACATTTCTGATTGAAAGTTCCGCGCAAAGGTCATGCACGTATACCACGTTGACATGGGATGTCTGGACATCCGCACGA
>JAGCTA010000280.1 GCA_017963875.1 Victivallales bacterium
CCTAAAAAAAGCGACCGACAAAAGGTTTTGGACATGGTAAATGCACATGTCACAGTAAACGCGCCTCTTCTTTAGGTTCAATGTGCATTTACTCCGAGAAATGTGCATTTACTTTTTCAAGTGACCGAGCAATTTATTACAGAACATTCTTTCCACATGAGGGCAGAGAGTTGCGCCAATGTCATGGGGGGTGAACATTGTCCCGAATGGGGCGTTGGAAATCCCAGATTGAGCAAAGCGAAACCTGAGGTGCTACGTTATTCTAGGCGCATCCATGAGATGTCGAAATAACCAAGCGCAAGTTTTGGGACATCTAGCCAGAGTTCGTTTATCATACCTTTCCAACGTGGATTTGAAGCAAGGGAAATAGTGTATTCATGCCATTCGCCATCGGGCGTGGTTTCCATTGAAGCAACGTTTTCCTGTGTGAAAGAGTTGTTTGGGAGAATGAGCGGGCTATTCTCGCTGCCCCACAGAAGGGCTAGCGTCCTTTCGCCTTTTATGCGGGAGTCGCCATTCATGGGGTGATCAGGACAAGGCGTGACTTTCATCATAATGCGAAAACTTGTGAACTTAGTAGCGTCAAACGGTGCGATTCGAGTGCGAAGCGCGGGTAATGTTACGCCGTTTCGGAAGAAATGCAGGCATCCGTCCACAATTTTGACGTATGCAGTCCCGAACGGGTTTCGATACCAGCCTTCAGTTCCAAGGGAAAAATCCCATGATGTCTTTGCCAGGTGAGGCATCGGCGGATAGTCGTAGGGGCCACGTCCGATATCGGATGGAACAAGATTCGGTGGAAAGCCTTCGTGCGGCTTGTCGCAGAAGGCATCGCGCAGTGCATCGTACATCTGGAATCCATATTCTTCATTTGGTTCGATGTAACTTCCCTCTTGCCATTCATTCAATGGGGCAACAACGACGTGGCGCGAACCGCTTTGTTCACAGAAGTCGCGACATGAACGGCACAGTTCGCTGAACTTTGCTGGTGTGCGGTCGTAGATCATTCTCGCATACTGGAATGAACGCGGCTTGTCATTCCAGCCAGTCGGCAGAAGCGGCCAGAAGGGGATTGACGTGTCTTTGACGGTCATTTGCCACCATTTGGGGAGTGCCTTGACAACGCAGTCAAAATTGAATCGATCATACACATCATCAGCCTTTGCCGCCTCGGGTGCGATTTGATAGGCATTCAGCCCGAAGTTGTAGCCCATCAATGCCTTGCAGCCGATGCTCTTTGCCCAGTCGATTTCCTTCTGGTCATATACGCTTGAATGGTACATGCCGATGAAGAGGACATCGGGAAGCCCAGCCTCGCGCATCATCTTGTTGGTGATGTCGAATGCCCTGCGAATGCCTTCACCAGACTGTAGGTGTTCCCCTTTGGCAGCGGCTTCGTTGATAAAGTCGTTGTCAAGATTGTGAAGATTCCAATATACGACGACTGGATGTCCGTCGATGGTGTAATATTCAGATGTACGGAAGTAGTTCTCAATCCAGAATCTGGTAATGTTGATCTGGTCCTGAGTGGAATGCGCATTTGGCTCATTGTGGTTTGCATACATCATAAACCACTTGAGATAGTTGCGATAACGTGCCCGATAGTAGGCATTGACCCAGTGGTCGAGGCGCATCACGCCCTTGTTCCAGTACCAGTCCACGCAGAAATTGGAGATGCCATGCTCGACGGCCCATTTTATCTGCCAGTCAACGACTTCTGGATTTCCCTCGTCATACCAGCCAAGCAGGGGTTTGATATGCGGAAGGGTCTGGGCCACCTGGTCCCATTCAGCCATCTGCTCCGTGCCTGGATAGTAGAGCGCCGTCACTTCAATCGGCCCGAATTGTGGTTTTGGTTCTGGTATGTAATCGTTCATGTCTTGAGTATGCATTGCTTTTTCTGCCATAAGTGAAACGTTTGTAAGTGGTTGTTATTAAAATGGTACCAAAATGTAGTTTTTCAATGAGTAATGAGTGGAAATTTTAAATCCCTTGGCATTGATATTTTGTGTTTCAAAAAGGAATGGGTCGCGATATAGTGAATCCCTGCAATCGTCAGAGAGTTTCTCAAGGGATTCTGGGAATGTTCCGTTTTTCTTTTTATATTCAACAATCATGCGTGCCAGGCTGGCCATGCGTCTCAAATCTTTCATGGAATCTATTTTTTCTACGCTCTTTGATATTGCAGGCAAAAGCATTGCGGAAAGGACAAGGAATCGTCTATTTGCGTTTTGCACCATGGAGTCCGTTGTCTTGTTTATTTCATTATAATCATGAATCGTTTCCAAAGAGAGTTCAATCGACCGCTTGAAGTATCTTAAGGCACAGCCATTGTCGATTTCAAACCAAAGCGCGCAGATGTTTTTGGGAAGATAGGGTAAAGTGTCAAATTGTAGGATTTTCTTGGCAAAACTGTTCTCTGCGTATTTCAAGCAGTAATTCTTTACGTTTTCATAAAAGCCAAGTTCATATCCATAGACATTGGCTATCAGGCGATTCCAATCAGGGGCAATCCCCAATAATTGCTCCCATTCGGCTTCAGTGTACTCGATGTATGGAAGTGTGCAGCACAATGCCTTGATTCTTCTAGATTCTATGGCAATGCCAACCATCATGCTAATCAAGGTATCGCCATTCAATGCCCAATCCCTGATGGAAGTCATGGAGGCATTGTTTCTTGTGACAATTTCCTTGTTCTGAGGCGAAACGAGTATCTGCATCATGAGAAATTTCCCAGCGCCTTGCAGTTTGCTCAGTTCGGGAAGCAGAATGGAGCAGGCTGACTCGTTCGCCCAATCGTGTTTATGCGCTATTTTCTGCGGCTTTGATGATGTGAACGCCAAAACTGCTTTCTCATATTCAGAATTCTTTTCGTTAAGTTCAGATGTCAACAGGTCTTTTTTCTCCTTGTCAAAGGTGAGTATCATTTCATACTGACTGATATCCTGCGCTGCATCGGGATTTTGAAAAGTTGCTTTCATAAAAGAAGCCAGTGGTTCTTCGTTGTAATCCACGCCTCGTTCCATGTTTTTCTGGAAATCCTCCTGAAGTACGGACGAACCAAGTTTTCTAGAGATTTGCTGGCGAAGTGCTTGGTTGATGAATTGATTTTGATGGTATTGAATGAGGAGCAGGACGATTGACACAATCCCGATAAGTGCAGGCACAATGGCGACAGCCGTGCGCCGTATCGGCTTGGCTTTTGTGGCAACCACTATAGCCATGGCGATGAAAAAGTAGATGATCACATTTAGCAGGAAGCCATACTCCAGTCCATAATACCATTTAGCAGGAAGCCAACGGGATAGTTGCAGCAACGCCATAATAAAGGCAACGCAAAGAAAAAGCATTGAAAGATATAGGCGTTTTATGATGAAATACCATCCAAGTATGAAAAAGATAGTGACTGGAAACGCAACGCCGTAAACGATGCTGCATATTGTGCAGTAGACGTTGCTTTTTATCGTGGGCTTGAGCAGGTGGAATGACGCCACGCTGCCCAATGTCCAAACATATAAAATCATAATGACGGCAAAAGCAGTTGTCTGAATCAACTTATCAATGAATTCCTGTTCCTGAAAATCATTCAACAGCAGGAAGAATGCCACAGGAAAAAACATAAGAGAGATGCCACATGCAAGCAGAAAACCATGCAATGGCTCCCCAATGTAAAGGATTGAGTTGAACAATCGCGATGCCAAATGTTTTTGGGGGGTAGTCTCATTCATGGAGCATCTTCAGTATATGATGTTTTTATGGCGCAAAACCTTTGGCACGTGTCATTCATAACTAACTTTCTCTTAGTACGCTCTTATTCCCCAAGAGGGTAGGTAAATGTACATGACAAGGCGACTGTGAAAGACCCCAAAGGGGTCAAATATCAGTAACCCCAGGTTGAGCGAAGCGAAACCTGGGGGAAATATGCCACAAAAAGATTACGACCTCGAAGAGGTCGAACCTACCCTTAGGGGGAATTGAGCGTTCTCATAATATTAATATAATTCCCCTTCCTGCTTTTTTAAACACTCTTTTCACGTGTGTGAAGAATTTGCGCTTTTTGTTTTAGCGCTATAACTAAAATCCCTGCGGGCACAACTATCTGGTACCCTGTTTGCAATCTGAGCAAGGCTGGTTATTATATTTATGTTTCGGGTTTATGGCATCTCTTGTGTTTGTTTGCCAGACCTCAGTTAGGAGATCACGATTCCGCGTTTTTTTCAAGTTTGCCATTCAGTTATGGAAAGACTGTGATGGCAAACAGATATTTCGGAGATTGACTGGCATGGATTTCATTTGGCATTATGATTCGCCACTGGGCGGCATCACTCTGGCTTCCGACGGGACGGCCCTGGCTGGCCTTTGGTTCGATGGACAGCGCTACTTCGCGGACACGCTTGCCAAACAACACGAAGAACGGAAACTCCCTATTTTCAGTGAGACGGTGAAGTGGCTCGACGTCTATTTTGACGGCAAGATTCCAGACTTCACTCCGCCTATTGTCATGAGGTGCTCGATTTTTCGTAAGGCCGTCTGGGAGGCCATGCTCGCCATCCCATACGGAAAGACCATGACCTACGGAGAGATTGCCGCCTCCATCGCTCGCCGACGCGGCCTGGACAGGATGTCGGCCCAGGCAGTTGGTGGTGCCGTCGGGCACAACTCCATATCTCTTGTCATTCCCTGCCATCGCGTGGTGGGAGCAGATGGTAGCCTCATTGGCTATGCGGGTGGCATGGATAGGAAACTGAAACTCCTTGAACTGGAGCGTGCCGATCTGACTGGACTTTTCATTCCTTCAAAATGAACGGCATGATGAGCATTCAAATCATTTGAAATCAATGACATGAGTAATATGACGAAGAACTTGATGGACACCCAGCGGCTGCACCAGCAGGCATTGCGGCGCATCCTGTGAGAAAAGGCGGCAGCGACGGCCAGCGATATAAAGAACCTTCGTGTTCATTTCAGTTATAGGGCATTCTGTCAAACAAGCATCTCCTTAATATCGGCCTTGACTTTCTGCAAGTCACTGTTCGTCAGAATCGGAATCAGGCTGTTGATTTCCTCGATGCCCTTGTTCCACCATTTGAGGCGGAGCAGCAGGTCGATCAATTCATCGTCGAAACGCTTCCGAAGCGCCTTGGCAGGATTACCAACCACAATCGTATAAGGCGTGACATCGTTTCCGACAACGCTGTTTGCGCCGATGATTGCGCCGTCTCCGATATGCACACCTGGCAGGACGACCGCATTCTGCCCAATCCACACATCGTTTCCGACAACTGTGTCGCCCTTGAACGGGAGCGATTCTTTGGCTGGCGGCTTCATCTCCCAGCCCTCCAGCGTGTAGAACGGATAGGTTGTTACTGCGTTCATCTGGTGGTTCGCACCGTTCATGACAAATTCCACGCCTGCGGCAATCTGGCAGAACTTGCCGATAATCAACCTGTCGCCAAGCCACTCGTAATGATGGGTGACGTGGCTCTCAAACTCGTTGTCGGCGATGTAGGTGAAATCGCCGACAACTATATTGGGATTCCTGATGGTCGGCTTGACGTAGATTTCCCTGTCGTAGCCCGCTATTGGATGGATTTCATTCGGGTCTGGCTTCTTCATGTTGGTCATATACTTCTTTCTCTACGCCATTTGCCATTGTCAACGGCAGATCTTCGCTAACGTTCCGCCTCTGCCTTGCGCAAGTCATCGCTCCAGTCTCGGTCCAGATCCAATTCATTCAGAACATCGGGGAGCACGATTCGGAACTCGCGTGCATGGCAGACGCGCATCATTCCCTGTTTCAGGGTAAAATTAACCACATGCCCCCCATGTCGGCGCGCGGCGTCCACGAAATGCAGATGCCATCCAGGCGCATTGACGCCCTGGACATAACCTGGCAAACGGAAGCCCACCATGTCCCCCGATATCCCATCCAACTCAAAGACCGCCTCGTTCCGAGCCGCCTCGGCAAGGCCGATCCCGTCCTTCTCCTGGCGTTCGACGGCGCGGACTTGACGTGAAGGAAGTCGCCCTTGAGATATACGGCCAACGGCAGGTTCAAGCCAGGGCATTCCGTCTTCATGCGCTCCTCAAAATCCTCAAAGCATGGAATGTCGCCCAGGTGCAGTTCCTGTTCAGACGTGAACTTGGCAATCGTGCCGAAAGGGATGGTTTCATCATCCTTGGGCAGGAGAAGCCGTCCGTCGGCGCACGCCTGATAGACGACGCCGTCAATCATCTGCATTTCGCCGTCCAGACGGTCCATCGTGGCAATTGCCATATTGCCGTGCTTTTTTACGTCGGCGATACTGCATACGCCGCCATAGCGTCCGCCAAGCAGGACGCTGAAGAGAGAGATTTGCGTAAATACCCCCTGTCTGTTGGTCGTTGTTTCCATTTTCAGTTCCTTATTTTGCACAAAGTCTCACGCCCAGTTCAAACGCCTTCTGGCAGTCCTGCGGGAAGACGGTCTCGTGGCGGATGCGTTTCGCCTCCGCGTCGAAACGCCCGAGGTGGTAGCGGCTGTAGTCCTTCACCTGCATGGTGTCGGTGGAGAGAAGCGTCTCGCAATGGCCGAAATAGAGTTTCATCCAGTTCTCGTAGCGCTGGAAGAGCGCATGGTATCCCATCTGGTCAAAAAGCGATTCGGGGCAGTTCATGGTGTAGATCCAGGCGCACTTCTTGGCGGGGCTCAGCGGCTTGGTGTAGTCGTCGTAGTTGAGGTACTGGAAGAGGAAGCGTTCGAAGAAGGAGCGCATTTCGCCCGTGACCTCGCTGAAGTAGATGGGACTGCCCAGAATGACGGCGTCCGTCTCGTGGAGGCGGTCGAGGACGGGCGTCAGTTCGTCTCGCTGGATACAGCGGCACGGGCGCGGTTCTTTCCGCAACTTGCAGGCCATGCAACTGACACATCCCCTGAACTTCAGGTCGTAAAGATAGACCATCTCCGTCTCCGCGCCTGCCGACGCCGCGCCCTCCAATGCCTTCTTCAACAAAATGTCCGTGTTCCAGCCCTTGCGTGGGCTGCCGTTGATTGCGATTACCTTCATTGTATTGCTCCTGTATTTTTCCTATGCCTCGTGGACGCGCTTGCCTGTGATGTGCTCTGGCACAAGGCACAGCACCTGCACACGCGCTCCCGCCATCTGGATTTCCTTCTCGATGTCCTCTTCGCTTGGGTTGAAGCGACGCGCCAGTTCACGGCAGAGTTCCAGGGCGAACTCGTGGTCTTCCACGAACTTGATGCGCCCGAAGACCACGACGCTGCGGAAGGTATAGGCCCAGCCACCTTCGTCGCGGACACCCTCGTCGATGACCGTGAAAGTGACACGGTTGTCCTTGCGCAGTGCATCAATCTTATGCCCATCTTTCGCGCCGTGGAAGTAGATGCGTCCATCCGCCTCGCGATAGTGGGGATTCAGCCAGATGCCGTAGGGCCAACCGTCATCGCCTATCACAGACAGGACACCGCGCTTTGCATTCTTCAATACCTCCAGAGCCTCCTTGTCAGGCATCTGCTGCTTGATTCGTCTCATCGGTCGGAACGTCATATTACACCTTGTCTATCAATTTGCTTCAGCCCCTTTCGTTCAGAATGCGTTTGTAGAATGCCTCGTCACCAGATTCGAAACAGCAGAATACCACTTTCTGGAGCGACACGGGCGAGAATGCCTGGACTGTCCTGATGGCAATCCGCGCGGCATTCTCCTTTGGATAGCCATAGATGCCTGTCGAAATGCAGGGGAAGGCAATGCTTGAGCAATTCTTCTCCTCAGCGCGTCGGAGGCTGTTCTCGTAGCAATTGGCAAGCAACTCAGGTTCGCCATGCCGTCCATCGCGATAGACTGGCCCAGGCGTGTGGATGACATATTTGCAAGGCAGTCTGCCAGCCTTGGTGAGATACGCCTGTCCAGTTTTTCCCCTGCGTTCTGGCAGCCCCTCCACCAGTCTCAGGCATTCCTCGAAGAGTTCCTTGCCCGCAGCGCGGTGGATCGCCCCGTCCACGCCACCGCCGCCAAGCAGCCAGCAGTTGGCCGCGTTCACGATGGCGTCCACCTCAAGTTTGGTGATGTCGCCTGTAATGACTTCTATGTTCATCAATGTCCTCCAAAAAAGAATACTACTGGGGATTGTCCCAGGAAGAATTGCGGAGAGCCATCCTTGGTTGTTCATTGTGTCTCTGAACCGAAACAGTTCGTTGGAGGCAAGCGAAAGAAGAATCATAAAAAAAAACGCTCTTTTCCCATGATTTTCAACTGGGGAAAGAGCGTTTGGCACTAATCTCAAGAAATCAGCAATGGCTTATTGCTCTGCCAGTGGAGTCGGTGTTTCAGTCTGGACGCTGTCTTTTCCCTCTGAAGATTCAGTGGTATCCTCGGCGGGCGTTTCAATCGGCTTTACGGATGGCGGATTCAGTTTGGTTGAGGATGCATTGCGGTCTGAGCGCAGGTTGCTGATGACGATGTCAATATGCGTGAAAACACCAGGAATGCCGACAACATTATCCAGTGCATTTTTCACAGCGTCATGAAGATTGTCACCAAGTGTTTTCAACTCTATGTTGCCACCGACTTGGATATAGAGTTTTACTGAATAACCCTCTGAAATGCGGTTGATGAGGATTTTGTCCAGTGTCACTTGTTTGAATTCCTTGTTAACCATTATTCTAAGATGGCTCTTTATCGCCTTGTATGACAACAGGAAATTTCCATTGTCACCGCTGGAAACACTGATGAACTGCTTTTTGTTTTTCAGATAGAAATACAGTCGGACAAGTTCCACTATGAGCCAGAGCAGACCGACATAGATGAGTCCCAGTGCGCATCCCTTTGTAAAGGTGTGATGGGTAATCAAATCAATGACATTCTTGCAGAATTCAATCATGGGTTACCTCCGCCAGGCGTGTTGTTTTCAATTGTTGAGTCAAGAGGGCGTCGCCAAGGAATGATGGCGGTGCCCTTTGAGTTCGAGTACAGATGATGTGGTGTTATGCGTTTATCTCCGCAGGAGCATCGGATGAGTTCTCTTCATCGGAGGGTTCCTTGGCTTCAGCCTCTTCCTCTACTTTTTCTGGCGGCGGAGGAGGAAGTTCCAGATCGCATACATTCACGTTGACGCGTGCCACTTTGTATCCCGTCAATTCCTCGACTTTGCTCTTGATGGTGTTCTGAAGTTTCTGCGCGACATCTGGAATCACAACGCCAAAACGCATGACAAGAGTAAGTGTGATGATGGCGGCTTTGTCTTCATTCTGTTCAATGATGACACTACGGTCCGAGGAGCGCTTGCCAAGGATGTCTAGCATGCCGTCCATCAGGCTCTGGCTCTGGAAACGAATGACACCGTCAATGTCCAAGGTGTATTTTTTGACGATGGTATTCAAGACGGATTGTGAAATCTGGATATCGCCTGATTCGGCGCTTTCCTTCACCAGCATTTCATTTTCTTCCATACGAACTTCTTGTTTTGTTTCTTCCATGGTTTTGTCTCCTTCTTCTGTCCGTGCATACAAGAAATGCAATTCGCGTGACAGTTTCTTTTTCCAGTTTTTGACGCTTTTGCGTCATTTATATTGTCACATCTATAAATCTAAACTGTATTTTTCACCTTTCAACTACAAAATGGCGTGAAACTTGAGGTTTATTCAATTATTTGCCAAATCAGTTGTCACGCAGGCGGCGGCTTGCTTCTTCTAAAAGGGCCTTTTCCTCTTGGGTGAGTGATGAGCGGCCTGTCGCAGCCAGTTTATCTAATACGCGATCGACTTCGTTTGAATCCAATTCACCTAAAGAGTTGCTGGAATGGGATGAATTGTCCTTTTTTTCGTTTTTCATGCGGAAGATGTTTTTTAACCATTGGCAACTTGGATTATTCTGGAAGGATGACCTTTTCAACAACCTTCGCATGAAGATGATTGCTCCAAGTGCGCCGCCCAGGTGGGCAAGGTGGGCGACATTGTCATTAATTGACAACTCGGCATAGATTTCATACAGGCAGTAGAGGATGGCAAATGTGCGCATTTTCAAGGAAATCGGCGGAATGATCAACTGGAGTTTCGCATGTGGGAAAGACATGGCAGTTGCCACCATGATTCCAAAGACGGAACCCGAAGCGCCGATGCAGATGGCTGGTTCGCCCCACCAGTTGGCCAACAACCATGTCGCAGCGCCGATGAGTCCACTGAAGAGGTACAGTTTATAGAATCGAGTCTTTCCCAGTGCTGGTTCAAGAAGACTGCCGAAAATCCAAAGACTCCACATGTTTCCGAATATATGCATAAAGGTCATGTGGGTGAACATGTAGGTGAAGGGGCGCCATAACTGGTAATGCTGGATGCCCATGCGATTCAAGGACAAGAAAAAGCATAATTCCTCTCCAACGGTCCCCATGTTGCATAAGATGTATATCAAACAATTGATTATCAACAGTGTTTTTACGGCGGACCAGTGGGACCACGGCCAGTCTCTGTTGCCGCTGTTGCCGCCGTTTCTCATGTAGTCTCGTTCGTCAATCATTTTTTTATCAGGTGGTTCTGTTTGGGTAACGGTTAATTGTCATGCTGATTAATATACTATTCTTTTCCAACTCTGCCCATGTCAGGCGAATGGCTGGGACATTATTGCTGCTGGGCGATGGATTCCAGATGAATCCGGTTGAAGATCTCGCGGATGAAACTTTCCGATAATCCCAATCGATGGCCGTTTTCAATGGCCTGAGCGAGAACCTGCTCCCAACGGCCCGATTGCAGTACCGTCAAATTCTCTTCCTTTTTCAATTCGCCAATGCGTTTTGACATGGCCATGCGGCGAGCCAACGTCGCAAGAAGTGTCATGTCGGCCTGGTCGATTTCACATCGGCAGGCCGTCAGTGCTTCCTGGATTTTCGAACTCGCCTTGTCATCATGGCTTTTGACAATGAGATTTGAAAGAAGTTCACGAAGTTGCTGAGGATTCAACTGCTGGCGGGAATCGGACATGGCTTGCTCAGGCGAGATATGTGTTTCTATCATGAGGCCCTCAAAATCCAAATTCAGCGCCTGTTGGGATATTTCCGCGATGTATGAGGTATTTCCAGCAATATGGGACGGGTCGCAGATTAAAGGCAGTTTAGGGAAACGATGCCGAAGTTCTAGAGCCATGGACCAGGCGGGGGCATTTCTGTAGTGCCCCGCTTCCACGCCGCTGACGCCCCGCAGAACAGCCGCGATGCGCGTAAGCCCCGCATTGGCTAGGCGTTCAATGGCACCAGTCCACAGTTCCAAGTCTGGATTGACTGGATTTTTGACGAGGACAGGAATGTCATGACCATGCAACGCATCTGCAATTTCCTGGACTGCAAATGGTGTGACGGTCGTTCGCGCCCCAATCCAAAGGACATCCGTGTCATGGTCGAGTGCCATTTTCACATGATTACCGTTGGCGACTTCCACAGCGAACCGCATCCCTGTTTCTTCACGTGCCTTTTCAAGCCATTTGAAGGCCGTTTCACCCATGCCTTCAAAGACACCAGGGCGGGTACGTGGTTTCCAGACACCAGCGCGGAACAACGAAATGCCGTTCTGGCAGATGGCGCGTGCCGTTTCAAGGATTTGCCGCTCGCTTTCAGCCGCGCATGGACCTGCAATCAACATCAGGCCTTTGGGTGACAATGGCATATCCCATTTTGGAAAAGCCTGAAATTCCATGTGTTGATTTCTCCATGTTGATTGTGTGTTCAAATTGTTTTTGTTATTCTGTGTAATATAATTCTTTTGGACTATATTACCTTATATTTGTAAAAATATTTTTGCAGGGCGTTCAAGGAATCACAGGATAATTTGGAAACAATGGAAAGAGTCAGAATTTCAGATATAGCGTTTGGTGGCGATGGTGTTGGCAGATTGGCTGACGGCTCGGTCGTTTTTGTCCCCCTCACAGCCGTTGGGGATGATGTGACAATTGAGATAACCGAACGGAAGAGCAGTTTCTGCCGCGGCTCAGTCATCACGGTCAATGAGCCAGGGCAGGGAAGAACCGCTCCCCAGTGCCGACATTTCGGAGAATGCGGTGGTTGTGCCTATCAGCATCTTGAATATCCTATTGAGTTCGCGGCAAAACTTAAGCAATTCAAGGACTTGATACATCGCCTCGGCAAATTCGAGGATTTCCCCGACCCCGAGGCTTTTGCCGCTCCAGAACCATACGGCTATAGGAATAAACTGAGACTGGAGCCTTTTGGAAGGGTCTTGGATGACAAAGGCTACCATCTTGACTATGGCTATTGCAAACGTGACAATGAGACTTTCTTCAAGGTGAAGTCATGTCCTCTGGCACGGCCAGAACTGAATGCGCTTCTGCCCAAGGCCATCCGTTCCGACTGGGGGTATCAGAATGCCAGACGTGAGGCTCCATATCCGCTGACTTTGCGGGTGGATTCCACAGGGGCTACAGGATTTTATTATGGAAAGGCTTCCCCAAAACTCCCCTGGCTGAATGAAATGCTGCTTGGTAAGAATTACAGGGTGCCGACAGGCAGTTTCTGGCAGGTCAATTCAGCCGTCGCAGAATTTGTGTTGGCAAAAGTCAAAGGCTGGCTTGAGGATTCCACAGCCGATACGCTAATTGACGCTTACGGCGGTGTCGGGACTTTTTCGCTGGCGTTGGGAATCCGAATGAAAAAACGTATCCTGATTGAATCCGACTCTTCTGCCATCACCGCCGCCGACTACAATCACAAGGCGGCAGCGCTTTCATGCGATATCATTTCAGATACAACAGAAAAGGCCATTGACAAGGTGCTTCGGAGCGTTGAGCCAGACAAGACCGCGGTCATCATCGATCCGCCAAGGACAGGTTGCCATCAGATGGTTCTGGAGGCCTTGCGGCGCACGCCGCTGAATACCGTTGTCTATGTATCGTGTAATCTGGCGACTCAGGCAAGGGACCTTCGTCTGCTTTGCTCCGGAGGCGTCTATGTGCCTGTCAAGTCTGCCATGTTCGACATGTTCCCGCGTACCGCCCATTTTGAGAATGCTGTTCTCTTGAAGGCAGGCGTTGAGGCATAATTCATTATTCCTTTGGGATGATTGGAATTGTTACAAGGAGGCAGTCCATCGTGCCAACGAAAATGAATTGGCTTTCACAGTCGCCTTGACCTATGCAAATACCGTACCTCATGGGGAATAAGAGCCTTGAAAAAACTCTAACGAGAAAAGCGCCTGAAGCCTTTCAAGCGTGATTGGTTTGAGGAGAATGCCTGTGAAACCGTCTGATTCGGCGTGGCTGCGTACCTCGACATCGGCGGTGACGAGATATACTGGCAGATGAGAGAGTTTTGCATCGGCGCGGATGGCTTTCACCAATTCAAGACCGTCCATCTCGGGCATCCAGAGGTCTGTAAGCACCAGATCAAATTTAGAATCTTCTTTCAGACTCTCCAGAGCCTCTCGGCCATTTTCAGTCATCGTAACATCGGTTATACCGTTTTTCTCAAGCATGGCCTTGAGCACCGCGCGATTGACCGATGAGTCATCAACGACGAGGATACGGCGGGCTGGGGAATGTTCCGTATGTCCAAAGGGTTCTGGATGGTTGGATTGATCTGGATGGTTGGGTGGCTGCTCGGCTGTCTTGACGTTGTGGAGCGTAATAGTGAAAGTCGAGCCTACGCCGACTTCGGAAGAGACATTCAGTTCACCGTCCATGAGTGTGGTGAGTTTCTGGCAGATGGCCAGGCCGAGACCCGTGCCGTCGCGGTGGTTTCTGTCGGCGAGTTGTACGAAAGGCTGGAGAATACGGGTGATGTTCTCCTTCGAGATGCCTTTGCCCGTATCTGCGACCGAGAGCACCAGCGTGCCATCTTGCCATTGGACACGAACCGTGATTGTGCCGCGTTCCGTGTATTTATAAGCATTTGATAGCAGGTTGAAGAGGAGTTGACGTATGCGTTGTGGATCGACGCTTACCCACGGCATTTCATCGATTTCTGCCTTGAGAACCAAGGATTTACGCGCTCGGGCAACCTCACAGACGGCGATGACCTCTCGAACAAGCGGCGGTATGTCTGTCGGTTCCTCAATAATTTCCAGTTTTCCACTCTCCATCTTGGAGAGGTCGAGGATGTCATTCACAAGGCGAGCGAGCACTTTGGCGCTTGAGTGGATGGAAGAGATGTAGCGGGCACGTTCATCTTCGTTGGACACCCCGTGTTCAAGCAGTTCCGAAAAACCGACAATGGCGTTGAGCGGTGTGCGAATGTCGTGAGAAACAGTCGAGAAGAAAAGGCTCTTTGCCTGATTTGTCGCACGTTCTGTCTCAAGTTGTGCCTGATAGTCGCGGGCAAGCAGTTCCTTCCGATGCATTTCGTTGTGCTCGTCCTCGACGACGAAGACATGCAGGAGACAGCATCCGAAAAGGCAGCCGAGCGAATAGAGCGGAAGAAGAGGGTCTCCGAGTTGAATCAGAATCGCTACCGCCATCGTGATGCCGAAGGTGAAGATCATCTTGTTGCGTCGGCAGATTGCACCCTCTGAATGCAATAACTTGAGCAAAGTCATTCCTGAACCGTATATATTGAACGCAACCAGCAACGCGAACGCCAATTGGCGCAGTGGTCCAGCCGTATATACGCACTGGGTGTCAATGGTGAAAAAACTGCCAGTGAAGACGTTCACGACCAACGCGATGATTAGGAACACCATCAACCCGTGCCCAGTCCACAGCAATCGATCTCGCGGTCTGCCGTCCATCTCCAAGTAGGCAACAATGAAACGTGTCCAGGTGTAGATGGAGAATGCCATCGTCAGGAAGAAGATGACCGTGTCAATATAGAGAAGGCGGGGGCATTCCAAGCCTGCAAGTATGCCCCAAAGGACATCAGACAAGAAAAAAAAAGACAAGCAGACGAGGAAGTGCCTGAACTCAAGTGCCCCCGCCCGCGACTTGACATTCCGCCAATCGAACAACTGCTTCCAGTTGATGATCAGATGAACGATCAGAGCGATGGCGGCGACACTTGTATAGAAAAGGTATTGCATAACGTTTCTTAAGTTGTGTACATATCACAAAAAAGGCGAATATCTTGTCACATTCCCCACCGAATTATCACTTTTTGCTGGGAACTGAAAGGCGGAAGAAAAGGGCGTAGTTGACTGGAATGACAATCATCGTCAAAATGGTGGCGAAGCCTAGGCCACACATGACGGTGACGGCCATCGCGGAGTAGAAGGGGTCGGCGATCAGGGGGATCATGCCCAGGACAGTAGTGGCGGCGGCCAGACCAAGGGGTCTGAGGCGCGTGACACCAGCACTGACGACAGCCTCGAACGGCGTGTCGCCTGCGGCCAGTCGGGCGTTGATCTCATCGATAATGACAATGGCGTTCTTGATCTGCATTCCGATGAGGGAGAGCAGTCCGAGCAGGGCCATGAAGCCGAATGGCTGCGAGAAGGAAAGCAATCCCGCGACAACGCCGATGAGGATGAGTGGAACGGTACAGAAGATAATGAGCGGCTTGCGGATGGAGTTGAAGAGGAAGACGGTGATCAGGAACATGATGACGATGATGGACGGGATTTTCGAGACAAGACCAGCGTTGGCGTCGGCGGAATTCTCTTGTTCACCACCCCATTCGGCAGTGTAACCCGCTGGGAAGGTGGTGGCGAGTTTTTCGATGTGCGGACGCAGACGCGTGAGGGCCGCGTTTGCATCGTCACCGAGACCAGGGTTGGCCTTGACAGTAAGGCATAAGAGACGGTCGCGGTGCGGGATGATCGCGTCCTCGGAGACGTTCTCGAAGCCTGATATGACCTGCATGAGCGGAATAGACTTAGACAGTGAATCGGGGCGGAACCAGGCGGAGAGGAGGGAATCGGGATCGGATTGCTCTGACTCGGGGGCGCGTAGGAGGATGGAGATTGACTCGTCGCCTTCGAGCCAGTTGCCGATGGAGATGCCGTCAGTAGCAGTCTTGAGGGCTTCGGCGACTTCCTGGCGGGTGATGCCGAGGGTACGGAGGCGGGAAGGGGAGACGATGGGACGCAGGAGGTCTGTGCGGTTGCGCCAGGAGGACTGGACTTCGACGAGATGGCCGTCGGCTTGGAAGATGTCGAGTGCCTTCTCGCCAAGCCCTCGGAGGATGTCGGCGTCGGTACCGAGGATGCGGAGTTGAATTTTCTGTGCGTCGCCAGGACCGAGGATGAACCGCTGGCAGGAGACCATGGCGTCGGGCAGGTTGTTGGCGACGAACTCGTCGATTTGCGTGGAAAGTTCGGGAACGCGGTGATAGTCGTCGAGATCGACGAAGAGGAGGCCATAGGCGTCGTCATCGTTTTCGGGGGAGTAGGTGAGGAGAAAGCGGAGACCACCAGTGCCCGACAATTGTGTGGTTCCTGTAACTCCATCAAGGGTACGGACATGTTCGGCGAGTGTGGAGAGCCCCTTGTCAGTGGCATAGATGGAGGAGCCCTCGGGCATCCAGAAGTGAACCATCATCTGCTTGCGGGTGGAGTCGGGGAAGAAGTTCTGCGAGACATAACCGAAACCCTTGAAGGCACCTAAGAGCAATACTAGCATGACTGCCAGGACAAAATAGCGGTGGCGGATGCAACCGACAAGGAAGGCACGGTAGACGGAGTAGAATCCGCCCGAATAAGGATCGTCGTTTTCCTTGCCCGCCTTTTTCTTCTCGGCCTTCAGGAAGTCGGCGGAGAGGAGTGGGGTGAGGGTAATCGCGAAGATCCACGAGAAGAGAAGGGAGACCATCAGGACGATGAAGAGCGAACGGCAGTATTCGCCCGATGAGTCCTGCGAGGCTCCGATGGGGGCGAAGGAGAGGATGGCGATGACGGTGCCGCCGAGGAGCGGCCACATGTTCTGCGTCACGACGTCGCAGGCGGCCTTTACCTTGCTGATACCCTTCTGGGCGGCGACCAGAACGGCGTCCGCGACGACGATGGAGTTGTCGACGAGCATTCCCAGCGCGATGATGAATGCGCCGAGCGAGATACGCTCCATCAGGACGCCCATTTGCTTCATCACGGCGATGGTGGCCATCACCGTGAGGAGCAGCACCCCGCCGATGATGAGGCCAGAGCGCAGGCCCATGAAGAAGAGCAGCACAGCAATGACGATGATTACCGCCTCGATCAGGTTGACCATGAAACTCGAAATGGCGGACTGAACTGTTTCGGCCTGGTTGGAGATCATGCCAATTTCAATGCCGATGGGGGTTGTGGGCTCCAGTTCATTCATGCGCGTCGCAAGGGCATTCGCCATGACAATGACGTTGCCGCCTGAAATGGTGGAGACCCCGAGGGCGATGCAGGGGTGGCCGTTGTAGCGTAGGATGGCGGAAGGCGGATCTTTGTAGCCACGGCGGATGGTCGCGATGTCGCGGAGACGCACGGAGGCGCGGTCTTTGGTGTCGCTACGGACGACGAGGAGGTCGCCCAGTTCGTCAAGGGAGGCGAGTTTGCCCGTGGGGTCGATGCGGATGTATTTGTCACCGACGGTGAGGTGTCCAGCGTTGGCCGCCTCGTTTTGTCCTGAGATTAGGGATTTGATTTCCGAAAGGGAGATGCCGAGGCTGGCGAGGCGGGCGCGGGAAATCTCGAAATAGACGACCTCGTCAATGTCGCCTGTCATGTCGATTTTGGCTACCTGGTCGCAGAGCAGCAGTTCGCGGCGTAGCGTCTTGGCGTGCTCTTTGAGTTCGGCCATGGAGTAACCGTCACCGTAAATGACGAAATACATTCCATAGACGTCGCCGAAGTCATCGACAACGAGTGGAGTTGATGCCCCAGATGGGAGGGATGAGGCATTGTCATTGACCTTGCGGCGTAGTTCATCCCAGACTTGCGGGAGTTCCGCCTTGCCGTATTGGTCCTTCATCTCGACGGAGATGATGGAACGGCCAGGGTAGGATGTGGAGGTGACTTGCTTGACCTGACCCATCTGCTGGATGGCGGTTTCAATGGGATCAGTCAGTTCTGAGGCCACCTCGGCGGCGGTGGCACCAGGCCAGTATGTAATGATCTGGGCGGTCTTGATGGTGAATTCGGGATCCTCAAGGCGACCGATGGAGAGGTAGGCGAGGATACCTGCCACGAAAATGGAGAGTGACAGCGTCCAGGTGAGGATTTTACGGTCGATACAGAATTGTGCGATATTCATGGCGAGAGGGTGCGGGTGGCTGCGGGATGGTTTATGATTGAAGAGTTTCGCCTAAGGTCTTACTGCTTGGAATTCAGTCACTGATTTTCGGACTGGGAAGCGGCGGGCTTTGCATCTGCGGCGGGCTTTGCATCTGCGGCGGGCTTTGCATCTGCGGCGGGCTTTGCATCTGCGGCGGGCTTTGCATCTGCGGCGGGCTTTGCATCTGCGGCGGCAGACTCTTCAAGGAGGCGGACGATGCGGCCTTCGGTGAGGACGGTGACGCCTGCGACGGCGATGCGCTCACCAGCATTCAGCCCCTTTGAGATGAAGATGTCGGTTCCTGAGCGGCTGCCAAGTGTTACGGGCGCGCGATGAACGGTGTATGTGCCGTCGCCGTTGTCGTCAAGACGCCAGACGAAAGACGTTCCGTCGGCTGCGTTGCCAACGGCATCGGAGGGAACCGAGAGGAGACCTTCGGCTGCCTTGGGAATGGTTGCCTCGGGGACGATGGCAGTGACGGTGACGGTCATGCCTGGTCTGACTTCGAGGTCTTTGGGGGCGTCGAGGGTGAAGGTGGCGCGATAGGTATGCGTGATGGGGTCGGCAACTTGGGCGGCGTCTTTGACGCGGACGGGGAAAGTACGACCTGGAAGTGAGTCGAAACTGGCCTCAAACACGAAATTGGAGCGGATGGCTACAGGGGCGGAAAGTACGTATGATTCGGGGACGGAGACAGCCAAGTCCAGGGCGGACAGATCCTGTAACTTGAGAATGGGAGTGCCTGAGGTGATTGTGTCGTAGTTGTTGGCATACGTGTTGGAAATGACGCCAGAGAAACTGGCCTTGAGGCGAGTGTCTTCAAGTGCCTTGCGGGCAATCTCAAGAGAGGCGCGTGCCTTGTCTGCACTGGCCTTGGCGCGTGAATAATCCTCTTTCGAAACGGCATTTTTCGCGGCTTTAATGCGCTCAAAACTGGATTCCGCCTGGCCGAGTTCGGCTTCGGCGTTTTTGACCTGGTTAGCATAGTCGCGGTCGTCGAGGCGTGCGAGTATATCGCCTTTGTTAACTTGCTGTCCCCTATTGACAGGAAATTCGATGATGCGTCCGCTTACCTCGAAGGAGAGATCGACGCCAGCGTTGGCGTCCACGACACCAGGGAAGTGCAGGGATGGCATGGCTTTAGGTGTGCCGACCACAATCGACTTGATGGGGCGCACGGGCGGCGGTGTGTTGTCGTCGTCAGGCGTGCCACCGTGGTAGAGGAATACCGCGGCGACGGCGGCAAGCAACAGAATGAGGGAGAAAATGCGGACGACGAGTTTCATGGTTTTCTTTCCTATTTTATGTGGTTAATGTTTTTCTGATTCGGATTCAACTGCTTGGGAAGATGTCGGGCCACCAAACGACTGCCAGACATCGATGAGGGCGGAGGCTGCAAAGCCGATGCCCTGTGCAAGGTTATCTTGGTTGGACGCGAGTTGGCGTTGCATGTCGAGGACGTTCTGGAAGTCGGTCAAGCCTGAGCGGTAGAGGGATTCGGCAAGGTTGTTGGCATTTTCTGCGGCGGTGACAGCGGCACGGAGGTCGGCGAGAACGGCGTTTGCGGCACGGTGGGAGGAGAGTGCGGTTTCGCATTCGCATGCGGCGGTGAGGACGGTTTGGCGGAAGTCTTCCTCGGCTGCGCGGGCGCTGGCTTCGTAGGAGCGGACTTGGTTGCGGAGGCGTCCCGCAGTAAAGATCGGCCATTCAACGACGGGGCCGATAGAGTAGTTCTGGGCATTTGACGTGAAGAGACGACTGGTGCCGACGGCCGAGAAGGCAAAGGATCCATTGAGCGAAATCTTTGGGAAGAACTCTGCTTTGGCTGCACCGATGCTGGCGACTGCGGCATGGATGCGATGGGCTGCGGCGGCAACATCGGGACGGTTGCGGAGAACGTCGGCGGGGACGGAGGAGGGGAGCGTGGCCTCCTCGGGAAGCGGGACGGGGGCGGCTTTGCGGAGGGCTTCCTGTGAGCCGGGATAACCGCCGACGAGTATGGCGATGGAGTGGAGCGCGGCATCGATTTTCGCTTCGATGGGCGGGATGTTGGCGCGGGTGGAAGCGAGGTTCATTTCGGCCTGGCGGAGGTCAAGTTCGCCGCTTAGGCCAGTTTCGTAGCGAGTGCGGACAAGATCAAGTGTCTTGGTCTGGAGTGCGACGTTCTTTTGGGCATAGTCAAGGCGTGCTTGGAGGGTGCGGAGGGAAATGTAGGAAGAGGCGAGGCTGGCGGAAAGGATAAGGCGGGAAGAACGGACATCCTGTGCGGAGGCGGAGAACTCGGCGGAAGCGGACTCGACATTGCGCCTGACGCGTCCCCAGAAGTCGAGTTCCCACTGGAAGGAGATGCCTGGCTTGTAGAGCCAGTCGGGGTTGTTGGGGTATTTGGTGGAGGTTCGTACTTCACCAGTCTGCCTATCGTAGTTGACGGAGGCGGAGACATCAAGGGATGGGGCGTAGTCGGCGCGGGCGATGCCTAGTTGTGCGGCGGAGGCGTCAAGCCGAGCGATGGTCGCGGCGAGCGAGGGGTTTTGGGCGAGGAGGGCTGTTTCCAGAGCGTCAAGGACGGGGTCGTTGAAGACTGACCACCATGGTGCACCGTCGGCGAGAGGGGAGCCAGCAGGAGCGTTGTCAGTAGACCATGTCTCTGGACCGTCCCATTTGGGGGATTCGTAGTCGGGACCGAGGGAGACGCAACTGGCAAGTAGGAGGCCAAGGGCAGCGGTAAGGAGAATTTTAGTGATGGAAAAGATTTTCATGGTCTGTTTGTGCCACCATGCTTGGTGACTCGGTTTAATTCTGATAGAGACAGAGATTCCAAATGTCATCGCTTGTGTTTTCAAAAGTTATTGATAAAAAGGAAAAACATAAAATAATATTTCAAGAGTATTTTGCAATGTAAAATATACTATGTTTTGTTATGTGTTAATTGTAATTTTAACCACTAATCACTACTCAAAATGGCAGTTATAGGGCCCCAGGGTACGTCCACCGTCAACGGGCATGTCAATGCCTGTGATATAACCAGCCTCCTCTGACGCCAGGAATGCAACTGCCCTTGCAATCTCGTCGCCTGTTCCATTGCGGCCTATCCATGTGCCAGGGCATTCTCTTTTTTCATGGCCGATCCATCCAGGGGAAATGCTGTTGACCGTGATGTTTTTCTTTGCCAGTTCCATTGCCAATGTCTTAGTAAGAAGAATGATGCCTCCTTTGCTTGCAGAATAGGCCGTTGCGCCTGGAAGTCCGACTTCGCCTGCAATGGAGGCGATGTTGATGATCCGTCCATAACCAGCCTGTAGCATGCTGTCAAGAAAAGCACGTGTGACACGGAATGTGCCATTGAGGTTTGTATTTATGATCTTGTCCCATTCTTCATCGCTGGTTTCTATAAAGCGGTAGAACTTGACGTAGCCAGCATTGTTGACTAGGATATCGATTTTTCCGAATGTTTCCAGTATCTTCTGGGATGCTTTTTTGATGGATTCTGGATTTGCAATGTCCATCACAAATGCCGATGCCTTGAATCCTTCTTGCTTGAAATCGGATTTCACTTGTGCAAGGCGTTCAGGGTCCAGATCAGTCAGGATAATTGTCATTCCCTGCTTGCCAAGTTCTCTGCAAATGCATTGCCCTATATTTCCAGCCGCGCCTGTCACGACTGCAACCCGATTTTGAAATTCCATATTTTTTCCTTATTGTAAATGGTTAAAATATAAATTGCGATACGTCGAATTGCTGGGATGCCACAACTGTTTGACCGCTATTTATAATTTCTGTGCTGGTTACTCCAAAACCGTACAAATCGTTTTTTGATTTTCAGAGGTTCGGTCACTTGAAAATAGGGTGTTTTGTTGGGCTCACCCCCCAAGCCATCTTTTTTTAAGGCATTTGCCTTGCCAGAGCAAAGTCTGGTGGTGATCGCCTGACCTTGCGGAATCGTGGCGGTTTTCAAGCGGCCGCCTAAGTTTCAGTTCGGTCAATGCATTGGCTTTTCCTCGGCAGGTTGCGTTCCCACAAAGCCTGTCGAGGAATAGTCGTTTTTTTACTGTAACTAAGATTTCAGCGATTTCAATACGTTTTTTCTCCATTTACTGCCTTACTTGATTATCCGGTCGCGCTCCGTCTGGATCTGGACGTGCCTTCCCTCAAGACGGGCACGGGGCGTGACGTATCCAACTTAGTGAAAATGGTGCCGATGAAACTATGGAGGCGTCATTACGTTCCAGCGGAGAGTTCGAACTAAAAGCCATAGGATATGGTCTAATTGCCAACCCAAAAGAGATATATTCCTCATGGGCACGCGCAAGGCATAGTACAGTTATATGGTCTTTGGTATTGCGGCATATCCTTCCTCGACGAAATCTGTGAACTGCCTCTGCAGGCACAGGGATTGCTCCTGCGGGTTCTGGCGGAGAGCCGATTCCAGCGCCTTGGGGAGAATACCGGCGTTGTCGTGGTGTTACTCCCTTTTGAGATTGTTTTTATATGCTTTGGCTATTATCGCCATTATTTCATCGACCTTTTTGTCCTCGGTTGTGATCCTTCTGACTTCCTGCTCAACAAGAGACATATCAATTCCATGGAACACATTGCCCACAACCAGACTGTTCTCAAAGGTAACCATGCTGCTATAGCCTCCCTGCTCGTCACGACACAGGAACTCCCCTCCGCCGAACACCACGGCGCCTATCCAGCCTTCGTCAATCAGCATCAAAAAGTCGCCCTCGTATATCTCGTGCTTATCCCTGTCGAGACAGCCCGTCCACTCCTGTAACTGAACATTTTCCATTGGCAGACCATCTTCACCGATGACCTGCGTTCCATGTTCGTTTACGACAAGACGGCATTCATACACGAATGCGCTGCCGTCCCATACCCGAAACTTCAATGGTTTCCTTCTTTCGTACCACATCTTGTTTTCCATGGTTTTTATCATCAGAATACCTTCATCCCTTCAACACAGCCAGTGGCACAAGGCGTACCAGTGGCTCCACAAGATCAGCTTCTACCTCAATGACATCGTCAATGGGCTTGTATGCCTGAGACACCTCCGAGAGGTCAAGAAGCCCCTTGTGCCTTTTGTCAATGCCTCTGTGTTTTCTCCATCGCTCAAAGACAATTCTCTCCATTGCGGCATTGCATTCTTCAATGCTGAGAGTCGCACTGGCGACGGCACGGCTCTGCGCTCACGCATATCCGAGAGTTGTTCAGCAGGAATATTCGTCTGTACTGCCACCATGCCACAGCCGATATCGACACCAACGGCACTTGGCAATATGGCGTTATCAGCGGCAATGACGCCGCCGATGGGCATGCCATTGCCAATATGACAATCAGGCATCAGCGCCACATGGCATTCAAGCACGGGATGACACGCCAGATTCATCGCCTGACGAAGCGTACCCTCTTCAATGCTTGCGCACCAGCTTTTTATCGGAATTCTAAACTGCTCCTCATTTTTGACCCATTTCATTCCTTTACCTCCATGGCTTTTTTCTCTCATCTCACATTTTGTTTCTCTTTTTTGCATTTCTGTCTTTGTTTGTCAGTAGAATCACATTTCCCCGCGCATATTAACCTAAAACAAACGTATTTCCTCCTTCTGAAACCTTGTCAGGAGGATAGTATCAACTTAGATAATCTCTTTTCCGACGAACTGCTTGCATAAGTTGTAACTCAGATTCAAATGATTGCGTGCATCTGGATCGCAGCCATACTTTATCAGAGCCTCTTCAAGTTCCATGTTGTCCTCGCTGAACAGGCAGTACCACAAGGGAGTATTACCCAAATCATCTACTGATGTTTTGCTGATTCCTGGATAGATTTTTTCCAATACATCAAGGATAGGCGCAAAAGATCTATGCCTATACGGTTCATAACTTGATCCCCAGTGTAAACGTGAACACAGGCAAGTTAGCAATTCCCGTGGTGAAAGAATGGAGCATAGCTCACGGAGATGCTTTTGCAGCAAATGGCACAGAATCGCCGATGACCGATGGAAAATAATACTACCTAGGAGAGTTTTGCATAGATGCTTGCCAGAAATTGTCCTTTCGATTTCAAAAAGTGGTGCATTGTCATCTAACACACTTCGCATCAACTCGTGGTGCTTTTCCCGTAGTTCTTTTGTTGTTTGTACATCTCTGAACAAGAAACCTGGCGGAAGCCCATAATCGCATTTACTGCCAGAGGCATGTTTACTTGGATGTGGATATAAGATATCCTTCATGCAGAACCATAGGCAGGCATGAACTCTATCTGGGATATTTTTGTTGGAAAGAATACTTTTTATGAGGGGTGCTATCTTGTTTGTCTTTTTGCTGGTTTGAATGTGCTTGCACGCTTTCCCCAGAGCACACAAGAGAGCATCATCTTCCTCCCGCAACTCAACAAGGAACTCTGGCTCCAAAAGCTCGTATCCAACTTCCGAACTATCCATCATGGAGTATTTAATGAATAAGAAATCGGAATGCTCTCGCCAATAATTCATTTTCTCTTTGATCGAGATGCCCTGCTTCCGAAAAACAATATATGCTGATAAAATCTGAGCATATTCCGAACATAAAGCACTTGGGATTTCAGTGTGATTGATTTTTGAGGCAGCAGCCGCTCTAACTCTGACATTGCTGTCTTTATACAAGAGTGCCAGAAACTTATCGGAACAATGCCTATTATGGGCGACGGCCTCTCTCACTGAAGCGTCGGAATCCTTCGACAATTTCTCCAAGATTTCCACGGAACAAGGGCACTTGGCAACCGCAATTCTTACTGAAGCATTTTCATCCCCAGCCAAAATGTTCAAGAGTTCTTGACAATCAAAAGGCAACTGTGAGCTTGAACTATAGTTATGCGCGATATTCTCTGCCATCGTTTGTTTAACCAATTCGCTTTCATCCCTAGCCAATCTCACACGGATATGATGAGAAATCTTTTGAGAGGCAGCCACAATTTCCCTGATTGACTCATTGGAATCTTTTGAAAAAAACTCTACCCAATCGGTGTCATCTGTCGGGGTGTCGTACCACAACAGGGCAAGAGCAGCGCTTTTTCTAACCTTGGCACTCGCATCTTTGGCCAGAGTTTTCAAGATATTGATTGGGCATTTAGGATTGTAAGCAACTTCACTTCTTACATCGGCTTCTTTATCGTTTGCCAGTTCCAGCAATATATCAACTGGAGAACAATTTGCCACCCTTTTTCTAACATCAGTACTTGTATCTTTGGCTAATAATCTCAATATCTTTCGGGGAGTATGCTTATTGTAAGCGATGTATTTTTTTACAACAGCACTTTCGTCATTTGATAAGTGCACCAGGACGTCAACAGGACAATGACAATTGCGAACCACACTGGCCCTTACATATTCGTCTTTGTCATCGGCCATTTTTCGCAATAGATCACCTGAACTTGTATGGAAGGCGATATATGGTTTGACGCAATAATTGTCAGGGAGTTTGCCAAGAAGGTCTAGAAGCATGTCTTGAGAAGTTTTCATTGTTTTCATTCTTTTTTTGGTTAAAAAAGTTTCAATAAGTGGTCATAAAGCAAACATCGTGCCAAGTCGCATTCCATTGCTTGTACCTAGTTGATGTGCCATAAGCCGCGTGGATAACTGTGCATATTTTGACCAATACTGATAAAAAACATTCAGCCCATCACGAGACTGTCCCTGCGGAAAGCCTTTCGGCCTCACGGAGCAATTCACTGGCTTTGTCGGGATTGGTTTGTGCCAACTCGGCGGCTTTTACAAACAATTCAGAGTATCTCATAATTCCCTAAACTCCTTGCAAAGATTGTAACTCAGGTTCAAATGATTGCGTGCATCTGGATCGCAGCCATACTTTATCAGCGCCTCTTCCAGTTTTTCTCTGTCATTTTTGTACAGGCAATACCAGAGGGGCGTGTTGCCCAGCTTGTCCTTGGTCTTGCTGATGCCTGGGTACAGTTGCTCTAGAGCGTCAAGTACCTTGATTGCGCCCTCTGCGCCCTGACGTCTATCTACGTATGAGCAACAGCAGATAAGCCAATCCTGTGGTGCAAGAATGGCTGTCATTGCCTTGGTACGGTGGAGCAGTAAATGGGAAATGATATTGAAGGGTTCGTAACGCATCATTTCACGCAGTAGCCATGCCGCCAGTTTCTTTCCAGGGAGAGTTAATTCAAGTTCGAACAGGGAGATTGAATCTTCTCTGAGTGCCTGGTCCATTTTTTCAGACAGCCCATAGTGCCTTTTGCCATCCATGAAAACAAGTCCAGGTGGAATCAAATCGTGCCCAGCATGCTCCATCTTGAACATGGCTAGTTTGATGGCGGAATTGTCAATCATGACAATATCTACGCAATCACCTGGAACACATCCATTATAGTGCCAGGTGATTTTCCGCATCAGAGTCCAGAAATAGGCTCGGATTTTATCGGGAAGCACATTTTTCATCGAGAGTATTCTGGCGACGGCATTGAATGCACGATGATAGAAATCATGATGGTGGGGGTACATCAAATGCCCACCGATTCTCTTCAAAAGAGGCATATCATTCTCCTGCAAGTGCTTCAAGAATGAAGGCATTAGCACCATATCGCCCCATTTGTTGCTTTCTCGCAGGATGTCTTCTAATGGAATGTAACTTTTCTCCAATGTCTCATTGGGTTCTCCTTGCGCTGGTTGCCGCTTATATACAATTTCTGTATGAAGATGTTGGCGACAAAAATCCACAATCTGCGGCATCGGGGCGTCATGTTCCCAAAGCTCCTCGTATTCGCGGACAAGTTGGGTGCGAAAATTGATGTATTGTATGTAGAAATCGAATTCATCCTTCGTCATCAGGCCTCCTTGTTATGTTTCATTTTGATGCAATGTCCCCATGTGGCGGGCTTGTGTCCGTCCTGCGTCAGTACCCATAGCACAGGATAACGCGGTTTTGTTTCAGGAGCGTCACCAAAGCCATCCGTCAGGTAGATGAAGATGTCAGGACGCAGGCGATGTTCGCGAACATAATCGAATGGCGGGACGAAGGAGGTGCCTCCGTGCCCGTAGCTCTCCCACTGGTAATTGCGGGGGAAGTGCTTTGCTTCACTGAAGGTCTCCACATGCTGAATGGCGCAGTCGCATTGGATGACGGTCAAATCGTATCTGCCAAAGGAATTGAGCAGGCTGGAAAGTTCCGCAAAGAACTGGGGTAAATCGCCAGTTGTGCTGCCGCTGGTGTCGATTGCCATGACTGCGTTCATCCGATTGTCGCGATAGGAGGGCAGATAGAGCTGCCGTGAGACATATCTGCGTTCTGGAGGCAGCCAGCGACGCGAGCCGCCATAGCAGCTTGTGACAAATTGCCGAAGCAAATCCCGCCAAGGCAGTTCTGGCTTGCGGAGCTTCTCTATGATGCCCTGGATATGCGCGGGCAGATGTCCCTGCGTGCGCTCCATAATCTGCGCCGTCTGTATGACGATGCGGCGCATCCATTCCACCGACTGCTCATCCCAGGCTGGCGTCTTTGAAATGCTGTTTTGACCTTCTGTGATGCTGTCTTCTGATTTTTCGCCATTGTCAGAACTCGTGGCTTCACTGGAACTGTTTTCTGAATTGCCGCCGTCCTTGTTTCCATTTTGTTCATCACTGTCATTTTGCGAATC
>JAGCTA010000281.1 GCA_017963875.1 Victivallales bacterium
AAAGACGGGAAGCAATTCGTTTTTTCATCTTCCAACGATGATGTCCCGCTAATTAAGACTGCTGTCTATGAAAGTATCGTGGAACTCCACAAAAACCTTTCTGAACTAAAGCAACTGGCACAGCCTGACACGTTAAAAACGCAGATTTACGGCAATGACGTCAAAGAACGCAAAGAATCCACAAAGAACGCCTCATCAATCACTCTCGGAAATATTCTGACGCCCGACAACATTGTCATCAACCTGAAGGCCAACAACAAGAATGAAGCATTCAAGGAACTCCTAAACGTCATCAATGCCCACAATCCCCTGACCAACGTTGACAAATGCTATCAGGACATTCTTGAACGCGAATCCGTCGTCTCGACATATCAGGACAACGGCATCGCCATGCCACATGCCCGCACGGACGGCACGACAGCGTTCATGACCGCCATTGGCGTTACCCAAAAGGGCTTTGACTACGACGGCGATTCGCAGCATCGTACAAATCTGGTCATTCTGTCCCTCTGCCCCGACGACGAACCTGGCCCCTACCTACAGTTCATCTCCCAGGTCGCGCTTGTCCTCAGCGACGACGCCAAGCGAAAAGCCATCGTCAGGGCAAAGACCTCCGAAGAGGCAATCAAGGTGTTCATCGCCTGAGGAAGTCACGAACATCATCGGTATCCTTCAAACAGAAGGATAAGATTGCGCCGCATTGGTTACTCCCTCCAGCAGGAAAACGTGTGATGAAGCCCCGCCATTCGGAGGGGTGGAGCCTCCACGCGGCAGCGATGCGTGCAATGAATACATCTTGGATGGAAATGACAGCCTGGAGGCGGCTCGACGGGACTTGGCACATCTCCATCCAGACGAATCTTGTCCACACCGCCATCCGCATTGAGTTTAGGGGCTGCGGCGAGCAATGCCTTGGTATAGGGATGCCTCGGAGAAGCAAAGACATCCTCCGCAGGCCCTTCTTCGACAATTCTTCCCAAATACATCACGGCGACACGATCAGCGAAATAACTGACCACACTTAAATCGTGCGTAATAAACAAATAGGCGATTCCTAACTCCGTTTGAAGTCCACGCAGCAGATTCAAAATCTGCGCCTGCACTGAAACATCAAGTGCGCTGGTACATTCATCACAGATGATGATTTTAGGCTTGACAGTCAATGCTCGCGCTAGACCTATCCGCTGACGTTGTCCGCCGCTGAACTGATGCGGATACCTCCATAACGCATCTGGCGGCAAGCCCACTCTGTCCAAAAGACGTCTACATTCCTCATCAGCATCTTTTCTATCACGAATTCTCAGCCCTTCACGCAGTGATTCTGCAATCATCAGCCTGGGATCAAGGCTTGAAAACGGATCCTGGAAAATCATCTGGATTTTGGCACGCTCGTATGCCATCTGCCGTTGCGATATCTTCACCAAATCCACACCTGATTCAGGCATGACCACACTGCCTCCCGTCGGTTCCACCAAACGAACCAGCGCCTTGCCTGCTGTCGTCTTACCACAGCCCGATTCGCCAACCAACGCCACAGTTTCTCCTGCATGCAGACACAAATCAACGCCATCGACCGCCTTGACCTGCCCTGTAACTCGGTTCAAAATACCACTGCGAACGGGAAACCACACCTTCAGATCTGAAACATGCAGGACTTCCTTGCCGACAACAGGCATCAGCTGTAATTTCTCCGCTTCTGCCGAAACAGCCAGATGCTCGATATACGCATCTGGATTCAGACATCTTACAGAATGTCCAGGAACAAAATCAACCAGAGGAGATTTCTTTTCCCCACATTCGGGATAGCGATATGGACAACGATCATAGAAGGCACAGCCTTTTTCAGGAAGACGTCCACGTGCAGCGCCGCTGATGGCGGCGAGACGCCTTCCACGCCTCTCTATCTGCGGCACACACCTCAAAAGTAGGCGCGTGTAGGGATGGCAAGGCTCGCTGAAGAGCACCGAAGCCGTCGCCAGTTCGACGACATGGCCAGAAACCATCACCGCCACTCTGTCTGCCTGCTCACGTACAAGAGCCAAATTATGGGTAACAAACAGCACGGCAGTCCCCAAACGCACTCTCAAGTCACTAAGCAACTCCATAATCTGCGCCTGGACAGTCACATCCAGCGCGGTCGTCGGTTCGTCTGCGATCAGCAATTCTGGTCGGCAGGCAAGCGCCATTGCAATCATGACACGTTGCCGCATACCGCCTGACAACTGATGTGGATAGGAATTGTACCTCAATTCTGCAGACGGGATGCCCACTTGCCCAAGGAGTTCAATCGTAGCCGCATGGGCTTGTGCCTGTGTCATGTTTTCGTGTTCCCTCAACACTTCGCTTATCTGCCAGCCTATAGTCAGAACTGGATTCAAGGCAGTCATCGGCTCCTGGAAAATCATCGCCATCCGTTTTCCCCTGAGTTGCCGCCGTTCCTCTGGATCAAGCGTTGTAAGTTCGCGTCCACAAAAACGGATGCTTCCGCCTTCGATGACCGCCGTATCCTCCTGAAGCAAGCCCATAATGGCAAGAGATGAAACGGACTTGCCTGAACCCGACTCGCCAACCAACGCGAGCATTTCACCGCGTCCCAAGGAAAAAGACACGTCCTCAACTGCTCGGACAATACCGTCCCCGTGTCGAAAGCCGACCGTCAGATTTCGAACATCCAAAATGGTGCGTGATTCAACAAGCATGGTCATATTATCATCATTCAGAAAGGATAAGCAATGTCATTGCGTTCTAAGACGCGGGTCAAGCGCATCCCTCACAGCATCGCCAAAAAGATTCGCTGGAAGAACAAGCCCCAGCATGAAGACAAAAGCCGCAGTCAGTTTCCACCAGACCACAGGAGTCCGCGTCAACTCCGTTCGCGCATCGTTGATCATTGTCCCCCAACTCATTGTATCTGCGCCGACGCCAATTCCAAGATAGGTCAACGCCGCTTCGGCGAGGACTTCGCTTGAAAAACGCAGGACTGCCGTAATCAGCACCAGATGAAGCACATTGGGGACGATGTGCCGCAGAAGAATAAGTCCCCGACGCACGCCCAGCCCAACGGCGGCCTGCACGAATTCCGCCTCACGCAGGCGCATCGTTTCACCTCGAAGCAAACGGTAGAGTCCTGTCCATGAGGCAATTCCCATCGCAAAGCAGAGTTGTGGAAGCCCCTGCCCGAAAATCAGCATAAATGCAGCGATAAAGAGGATAGTCGGTATGGAACTGAGCACAACGCAAATGTACTGGAGAACATCATCGATCCAGCCCCCGAAATAGCCTGAGACAATCCCAAGGAACAATGCAAACGGAACGGCAAGCAAGGTGGTCAGCAAACCGATGATTATTCCCGTCCTAATGCTTTTCAACGCCTGGAAAAAGACATCTTCGCCAATGCGGTCTGTACCTAGCAAATGGCGACGCGGGAATGCCAGAGGCTTGTCTGGATGGCCTGATTCGTACGTTGCCAAGGGCGCGGAATAAGTCGTTTCCCGTGCATTACGCAAGTTCGTCAGCAAATAATCCAGAGCGGAATGTCCTGAATCATAGACGACCTCCCCTGTCTGGGCATTCCTCAGCAACTCGCCATTTTCTGAATTGACTGCTGGACGCCTCCAGCCTACGGAATCCAGCAGTGCAATGAACGCATACCCAACCAGAATCCAGAAACTGATGACTGCCATTCGCCTGTGGCGGACTTCGCGGTATGCCAGACGCCAATATTCCCTTCGAGACGCGCTCCATACAATGACTGTGATTGCAATGAGCGTCACGGCAACCAATAGGTTCTGAACGGCCCATCCTGAAAAGAATTCTCTGAAAGATGATGTTTCCATGGATGACCTCGATTAATCAATGTTTCTTGAATCGAATGCGCGGATCAACGATGCCATAGCAGACATCCGCCAGAAGCATCCCAGCCATATACATGACAGCCCCCAGGAAGACCATAGTACGCACAACCGCGAAATCCTGTCCTCTCAGTGCGTTGATGGTATAGCCGCCAAGGCCTGGAATGCTGAAAAAGTTCTCAAGCAGCATATTGCCCATGATAAGCATCAGAAGTTGCAGCGGCACATTCGTGACAATAGGAATCAAAGCGTTCTTCAGCACATGCAAATACAGAATCCTGCCCTCCCCCAAACCCTTTGCACGGGCGGTTCGCACATAGTCCTTGTTGATCTCCTCCAGAAACAGCGTCCTGTAAAGCCGAACGCCACTTCCTAGGCTGCTGATGACGCCGACCATGACAGGCAACACAAGAAACAGCCACACGTCTTTTCCAGGCAAATATCCAGACACAGGCACCAGCCGAAGGACTTTTCCAAAAAGATATTGGCATGCAATGATATACACACGCGTTGAAATCGACATCATTACAACGCACGCTAGTTGAATATGCACATCCAATATGCCACCTCTGTGGCGTGCCGCCTGCATCGCGATGATGATGTTCATCAACAAAGTCGCAAGAAAAATTGGCAGAGTGACACACAGCGAAGGAAGAATTCGCCCTCGGATTTCAGGGCCAATCAGTTCCAACGTCATGTCCGAACGCCCGAATTCCCCCCAAAGCATCGCCAGACTCTTTCTGAAGAAAATCGTCTCAGAGACATGTTTCACCCCTTCTTCTTCTGAATTCCAGAACAGCGGCTTGTCATATCCGCGCGAAGTTTTCCAGTTGGCGATCTGGACGGCGTTGGAGGCCTTTTCCCCCAACGCCTCCCGCGCCATGTCATCGGGTGTGTTCACAAGAAAAAACAGAAGAAATACCAGCAGATTCACGCCTATAAGCGTTGGTATCACATAAAGAAGACGTCTAATGATATAACCGCTCATCACTCACCTTCTTTTGTCTTTTGAAACTCTCTGGACTGGACTTTTCCAAATGGCACGGAGTCCCAGGAAAAAAGCAACGACGACGCACAAATAAACTGGCCACAGCACTGGCGCATTCCATGCCTGTTGGCATTTCAGGCGCAATGGTCCATCCACTCTATGGCATTGCAGAAACGTCTGCGCCATCGTATGCGGCTTGTAGTTTTTCAACCATTGATGGACAAGGAACAAATCCCTCCGATGGAATGCCCAGATATACGGTGCATCCTCCTGAAGAATACGGTTTGCCTGCTGGATGAGTTCCAGCCTTTTCGGGCCATCTTTCATTGTTTCAAGTTGCTTGAAAACCCTGTCATATTCTGCGGATTCATAGTTAGAGTAATTCATTCCATGCCCATGGTTCTTCACCGTGCCGTTGCCGCTGTAGAAAAGGAAAAGGAAATTCTCAGGGTCGGGATAATCCGCCACCCATCCCTTCATCATCATCTGCCAGTCTCCATTGGAAATCTTGTCCCTATGGCGGTTTGAATCCGTCACGCGGCTTTGGAGGTCAATGCCCAACGCATTGAGACGGTTTCTCATCCATTGATAACGCGACTTCCACACGCTGGAGGCGCTTGTGTCATCAAAGTACAATGTCAGCACCTTTCCGTCAGAGCCAATGCCCGCAGGATAGCCTGCTTCAGCCATCAACTGCCGCGCTCGCTCCATTGGCAACCGCCTTGGGTTCCCCGTCCGCCCGTCAATTTCGTCTGTAAAAGGATTCAATTCGCATGCGCCACTGATGCCCGCGACTGGAGGAATGATACTTTGCGCAGCGACATCGCGGCCATTCGAGAAGATGTCAACATATTCATGGAAATCCAAGGCGATGGAGATCGCCTGGCGCAACTTCTTTTTCTGCTCTGACAATCCGCCGACGGTTTCGTCCAGCATGTTGAATGCGACATAATAGGTCGTTGCCTGAACTGATTTGACCATGCGAACACCATGTTTGGCAAGTTCCTCGCCAACGCTTAAATCGCCTCCCGCATCCGTACTGACCGCCGAATCAAACGAGTCCGCTGGAATACCGCTGTCATCATAATAACCCTGCTGGAACTTCACCCATATCGGCAACGGTTCACGCTCGTATGTGAAAACAACCCTTTCAAGAAGCGGCAATGGCTTGTTTGCATCTTCCAGCAACGTCGCTTCAGCATCTCCCTCTTCGCCTTCGCATGGATACAGTACACGGCGGTAATTCGGATTCTTCTCTAAGACAAACCTCTCCCTCGGACGGGCCTCCTTCATCATGAAAGCGCCTGTTCCAACTGGCCATGTCCTCATTTGGAATCCCGCATCCACTACACGCGCATCCGCATAGAAGGTCAATGCCTCCATTGGGACGGGGCTGAAAAAGTGCATTGTCATCCAATAGTTCATCTGGGGATACTTCCGTTTCAGGACCAACTTGAAATGCGTCTTGTCTTGAATGGCCAGTCCATCAAAGGGAATTTGGGAATAATCGACCAGAACTGGATGTAGCCCGAAATCCCTCCCAGAATTTTCTGGAAGCGCTTCCAGCCGCGCCACCTCTTTTTCAATGGCATCTGAACATTGCTCCATTCCAACAATGAAGGAACTCAAATTCGAGAAAACTGGCGACGCGAGCCTACGGTCACACAACCGCACCAAAGCCACCTTGAAATCCATGGACGTGACGGCTCTGCTACCCTGAAAAGGGAATTCGCTCGGCGAATGATAGACCGTGAAATCCGCTTTATCAATCACGAGGTTTTTGT
>JAGCTA010000282.1 GCA_017963875.1 Victivallales bacterium
CATCGGCTTTCTACGCGCACCGCAAGAGCCGCGGAATGCTTTATGAAATCGGTTTGGACATGCTTGATTCTGGCTTCGATTATTTTGCTGGCGGCGGCATGCCAAAGCATAACGATGAAAAATCGCCACTGTACAAAGGCGACATATTTGAACTGGCACCCAAGGCGGGGTATTTCACCAAATGTATTCAGACGATGGAGGAATTGGCGGAAGTCAAGCCTGGCATTGGCAAAGTCTGGCTGTATGGTTCGCTGGAAAGCAATTTGACTCGCGAACTCGATGCCGTGACCGCAGGCGTCAGGCTTCAGGATTATTTGAAAAAGGGAATTGAATTGCTTGACAATCCCAATGGATTTTTCATCATGTGCGAAGGTGGTGCCATAGACTGGGGCGGACATGACAATGACGCAGGGTATGTCGTCCATGAAGGCATTGCCTTGAATGAGTGTGTGCAGATTGCCTACGATTTCGCCCAGAAGCATCCAGAAGATACTCTTATCGTTGTGACGGGCGATCATGAAACTGGTGGTCTGAACGCGGGCTTTGCGAACACGGGCATCAAAGTACATGTGGAAAGGCTGCAACAGCAGAAGGTCACAGGCGTGCAGTTGACTGCATTGCTTAATCAGAAGAAGAATGAAAACGCCAATCTCACATTCGAAGACGTGAAACCAGTCCTTACACAGAACTTTGGGCTGAAGTTCTCTGGAGCGGACGATGACCCGATGGTGCTTTCAGCCGTCGAGGCCGCCGCATTGAAGAACGCATTTGATGCGCAGTTTGTGAATCCGAAAGGCAAGCGCGGCGACAAGGCGTTTGCATTGCTTGTCCTCGGTACCTTCAACAAGCGCGTTGGACTGACATATACGACGGGTTCCCACAGTGCGATGCCAGTCGTCACAAGTGCCTGGGGGAATGGCGCGGAGATTTTTGCTGACATCAAGCCTCTGACCAATGTAGAGAAGAATCCCCGTACCTTGACTGATAAACTGACCATGACTGGGGCATACGAAAACAGCGATGTCGCATTGAAGATCAAATCTCTTCTAAGATGAACGAATGCAAGAGAAAACATCTCTCGGACGGCATTGCCTGTGCGGTGTTTCTGCTTGCCTGCGTATTTCTTGGACGGGTTGAACTGTTCAAGAGCCCTGAGCCTGAAGCGGGTTCAAAAGAGCGTGCGGTTGTTCTGGAGACGGATGATTCGGACCTTCAGGAGATTGGAGGCGTCATGCACATCGGTTCCCAGGCTCTGAAGGTCCGCGTGGAGACGGGGCGCTTCGCGGGCAGGGAATTCAGGGCGTTCAATCAACTCCGTGCAAATCTTGAACTGGACAAAGTCTTTGCCGTAGGGGATTCCGTGCTCGTGGGCATTCCCGCGAAAGCCGTGGAAGGTGAGACCGTGCTGACGGCGCAGGACCACTACCGCATTGGCTGGACATTGGTGTTGTTCGGACTGTTTGCCGTGCTACTTGTGGCATTCTCAGGTATGACTGGATTCAAGGCGCTGGTGTCCTTCATCTTCAGTTGCATTGCCGTGTGGCGTTTGCTCGTTCCATTGTGCCTGCGCGGAATATCTCCTCTTTGGGTGTGCATTGGCTGCGTTTTTGTTTTGACGGCAGTCATCATGTTCCTGGTGGCTGGTTTGTCTCTGAAATGCATTGTCGCAAGTTCAGGGGCGATGCTTGGAGTGCTTTTCGGGTGTTTGTTTTCGCTGTTGTTCACGCGTCTTTTCCATGTCACGGGGACAGTCATGCCGTATTCACAGGTGCTGTTGTTTTCTGGCTTCGGCCATTTGAACATGCAGGAGTTGTTTGCAGGTGCGGTCATTTTGTCTTCCTCGGGCGCAGTCATGGATTTGGGGATGGACGTTGCCGCTGGCATGGAGGAACTCGCCGTCCATAAGCCCGACATCGGCTTCAAGGAGTTGCTGTGTTCGGGGCTGCATATCGGCCAGAGCGTTGTCGGTACGATGGCGACAACGCTGCTGCTTGCCTATTCCGGAGGGTATTTGACGCTGATGATGACATTCGCGGCGCAGGGGACGCGTCCCATTGACTTCATCAACAATCCATTTGTGGCAGCGGAGTCGGTGAAGACTCTGATAGGGAGTTTTTCTCTGGTGCTTGTGGCGCCGTTTACGGCAATTGTCGGTGCGCTGCTTTACAAGAGAAAATGGACGAGACGTCTGGAAGAGTGCATGTGATTTGCTGGCTGAGATGTGAAGAACATTGTGGAACAAATGGAAAAAACACAAATCTAATTAAATAGCGTTTTTGTCAAGATAATTATCGGGAGCATTCAATGAAACGTTTCAGTTTATTTCTGCTTGTAGTGATGGCATCTATGATGTTGTTTGTGTCAGGGTGTGCCAAAAAGAAGAAAAAGGGACCGAAGGTTCCAATGGCCATGCGTATGACACCTGAGCAACGTGCATGGCGTGACAGGCTTTCTGCGGAACTGGACGGGAAACTCAAGACAGAATTCAATTCGGATGCCGTCTTGGCAAAGAGCAAGGAATACTTCAACAATCTGCTGGATTCCCCTGATACAGTGGGCAAAGTCGGTAACTTGCGGGCTGCCTTGAAACTGAAGCCAGGTGACGAACTTGATGAATTCTTCAATTTCATGCCGAAAAAGACATTGGAGGAGATTGTCAAGGAGAATGAAAAATTGGCAGCGGAGATTATACGGAGTGAGAACAATCTTCTGGCGGAGGATGAGATACTTGCGACTGTGAGGCGCAACAATCCCGTGTTGCCAGACAAAGCGAAGATTGAATTCAAGACGTTGCAGGGGAAATTTATTTCTGGCATGATTGTCCAGAGGAACAAGCAACTGGTGAAAATCGGTTCCAGATTAGTCAATCGCGAAGACGCACCGATGGACGTCCGTGCCAAGATTTGGCCAGAGGAGAACGAGGAGAAGGTCCAGCAGTTGGTACGGGATGAACAGTCGAAGAATCGTTTCCACTACAAGAAGAACCTGCCGATTAAATTGGCGAAGATGCTTCCAGAGGCATTTTTGCGTGAAGGATATTTGCCGAATATGTTCAAGCCAGGCGCGTCACTGAAGAATCAGGACGCGACCTTGTGGATTACTCCGTCCCAGGCACTTGCAGCGGCAAAAAGCCGCGTTGCAGCCCAGAAGGCGGGGTTCATCAAGGACTTCTGGCACAATAAGGGATTTGTCGAGGAAACAGTGGAAGGCGTCAACTATTGGGTTCCGTTGGAAGAGCCTGAAAAAGAAGACGAATAAATTCCTCTGTGTTTTATATATGGTTTTTATAGATTGTTGCATTATATTTGTATTATCGTCCTGATGAGTCATTCTTGGAGAATGAGCATCATCGGCTAAAATCAGGAAAAAGAAGACTAGAATAGTGAAGGTAGGACAATGGCAGACGAGAGTTTGAAGCAGCGCAGTTTGGCATATCATAAATCACCAGTCGCAGGGAAGATACATGTCATTCCCAGCAAACCATGTGAAACGCAGGAAGACTTGTCGCTTGCCTACACGCCAGGCGTTGCGCAGCCCTGTCTTGAGATCAAGGACAATCCTGAAACCGTCTATTCCTATACAAATAAAGGAAACATGGTCGCAGTTGTTAGTGATGGGACGGCTGTGCTGGGCCTTGGCAATATCGGCCCTGATGCGGGACTTCCCGTCATGGAGGGGAAGGCAGTCCTATTCAAGCGCTATGCTGATATTGACGCCGTTCCGCTTTGTCTTTGCAACTGCCATGGCCCCGATGGGAAGACGGACGCGGACAAGTTGATTGAAATGACGGCGGCTCTTGAGCCAACATTCGGCGGCATCAATCTGGAGGATATTGCCGCACCAGCGTGCTTCAAGGTGGAGACTGTCCTGAAACAGCGCATGGGGATACCTGTTTTCCATGACGACCAGCATGGTACCGCAATCATTTCGCTGGCCGCATTGCTGAACGCCGTTGAACTGACGGGGCGGACGTTGGCCGAGAC
>JAGCTA010000037.1 GCA_017963875.1 Victivallales bacterium
ATGATGAGGATTCTGTACAAAATTACCAACATAGATGCGATAAGTCGCAAAAGAGTCGAAGATATTCTGAGATTATTGAAGACAGAATATGAAAAATCACGGACTGAATTGTTGCCATTACAGAATAGATTCAAACTATGGATGGGAATTCACTGTTTTTGGTTTTCTTTCTATCTATTTAAGATTATCCCCGAGTCCATTAAGCGTCAGATGGCAAGACGGTTGTTAAGGGATATGGGAAAAAGAATCAACGACAAAATCGATCTGCCGTCGAATGATGTCAAGGAGTTATCGTAGTGGGTTATGAAGATGTCAGATTTCCTTCGGATAGCCTGTTTTTGGTAACTGGCGGGGCTGGATTTATCGGTTCGAATCTATGCGAGGCGATACTGAAAAAGGGTTATCGAGTACGCTGCCTTGATGATTTGTCCACTGGAAAACAGTCTAATGTGGATTTGTTTGTCAACAATCCAAGGTATGAGTTCATCAATGGTGACATCAAGGATTTTCAGACATGCATGAAAGCATGCGAGGGTGTTGACTACGTACTTAATCAAGCGGCCTGGGGCAGTGTGCCGCGTTCTCTTGAATTGCCGCTTTTCTATTGTGCGAACAATATTCAGGGAACGTTGAATATGCTTGAGGCGGCAAGGCAGAATGGTGTCAGAAAATTCATCTATGCCTCCAGTTCCTCTGTTTATGGAGATGAGGCTGGGTTGCCCAAAATCGAGGGGCGTGAAGGCAATTTGCTATCGCCATACGCTTTGACAAAGCGATGCGATGAAGAATGGGCAAAACAATATACGATGCATTACGGCTTGCCAACGATAGGGCTGCGTTATTTCAATGTTTTTGGCAGACGCCAGAACCCAGATGGCGCATACGCGGCGGTTATTCCAAAATTCATCAAGATGCTCTTGAACGGGGAACGCCCCAAGATAAATGGCGATGGCAGGCAGAGTCGTGACTTTACATACATTGAAAATGTCATTGAAGCGAACCTGAAGGCTTGTTTTGCTTCGCCCAAAGCCGACGGGGAGGTCTTCAACATTGCTTACGGAGGGCGCGAGTTCCTCATTGACATATATCATGCGATTGCAGATGCCCTAGAAATCAATGTCGAACCGCTGTTTGGTCCAGAGCGCAAGGGGGATATCAAGCATTCACATGCCGACATATCCAAGGCAAGGCATCTTCTGGACTACGAGCCTGAATATGATTTTAAAAAGGGACTGGACGAGGCGATTGCCTGGTATCGGAATAATCTGTCATAGTTTTGATGAAAGAGTCTTTTTTTTAATTAACCTTTTAACCTATTGTCATTATCGTGTCTATTGCAGCAGTGATTTTATGTGCCGGGAAAGGCACGCGGATGAGTGATGACTCAAAGAACAAAGTCTGCTTTGATTGTGCAGGCGTACCAGTCATCAAAAGGATTATCGGCAATATGCGCCTTGCTGGCATATCGCGTTTCATTGTGGTTGTTGGACATCGTGCCGAGACCGTGATGGATTGCCTGGCTGGGGAAGAGGGCATTGCATACGCCTATCAGAATGAACAGAAAGGGACGGGGCATGCGGCACGTTGTGGTTTGGAAGTATTGTCTGAATTGAATTATTCGGAAAAAGCGATTGTGTCCATGGGGGATAAAATCGTTGCTCCAGAAGTCATCCGTAGATTGGTGGCTGCATCTGCCGAGGCAGAGGTTGTCTGGGGTGTTCAGCCATTGCAGGCCAATCCAGGCGGTGGGCGTGTGGTTGTTTCCAATGGAGTGCCATACGGCGTTGTCGAACTGGCGGATGTCGCCTATCATTCCCTTGCAGGTTGTCCAAAAGAGAAATGGCAGGGCGTGCTGGAGAAGATGGGGCTTAACGCGAGAAAATCCGAAAAAGTTCTTGAGCGTGCAAAAGCCATTCCGCCCGTCGATGGTATTGAACTTAATGGAAGGTATTTCACGGCTGCTGAATTGCGTCAGGTACAATATGCTAATGCGGGCTTGTATTGTTTCAATATCAAAGGCATTTTGGACGTACTGGAGCATTGCGGCGCAGACAATGCCCAGGGGGAAATCTATCTTACAGACGCATTGGAGTTTTTTGCCAGACAAAATGCGGTGAAATTGTTGGAAATCAAACAGGCTGAAGATATGCTGACATTCAGCACACGACCAGAACTTCGCACAATCAGCCGATATTTTCTTCCAGATGTCCATTCGTGTCTCGAGGCCATTGGACAGGGACGGTGGAAAAAGCGTTTTAAAGAGATATACGGTATGTCATCCAATGGGCAGGATACGCGATATGCACGGCTTCTGGAGGAATTTCTGACGCGTCATGGCAATCGAAAGATTATGATTGCGAGGGCTCCAGGCCGTGTGAATCTCATGGGGCGCCACATAGACCATCGTGGAGGCTGCACCAATGTCATAACTATTGACCGTGATATCGTAATGGTTGCGTCTCCACGGGAAGATGATGTCGTTTCCATTGCAAATATGGATTGTGAATATGAGCCAGCGGAGTTTTCAATTTCACAATGCCTTGCATTAGGCGAAGGGACTTCGGACTGGCTGTCCTATCTTGAAGCACCTGGAGTCATGGCTGACCTGGTTGCTCATCGTGGCCACTGGATGAATTACATAAAGTCTGCGGTACTGCGTTTTCAAATGGCCCTTGATATTCCGTTGTGCGGCATGGACATTCTTGTAACGGGAAACATCCCTGTCGGTGCGGGGCTGTCGTCATCCTCAGCCATCGTTGTATCGACAGCCGATGCGCTTACTGGCCTGAATTGCCTCAACATCACCACGAAATCCTTTATTGAACTGTGCGGCGAAGGTGAATGGTATGTTGGCTCGCGAGGCGGCGCATCCGATCATGCGGCCATGAAATGTGGAAAGCAGGGGTATATCCAGCAGTTGAAATTCAAACCTTTTTCTGTAGGGGATAGTTTTGCATTTTCCAATGACTATTCAGTCATTGTTGCGGATAGTTGCCAGAAGGCACGCAAGTCAGAGGGAAGCAAGGATACGTTCAATGCACGGATTGCCGCTTACGAGTTCGCGTTTATGCTGTTGAGAAAAACGTATGCGCAGCGAGGCTGGCGTGAGTTCAGGGAATTGGCTGATGTTTTGCCACAGTCGGATATCTACCGCATGTTGAAGCAGTTGCCAGAAAGCATGACACGTGACGAACTTTTGAAACAGTTGCCGACATCCCAAAGACAACTCAGGAGAATTTTCGCAACCCATGAGGACCCTGGCGAATATGATTTGCGCGGGGTCGCATTGTTTGGCATTTCAGAATGCCTGCGCTCGAATCTGTTTGGCAAACTACTGGCCAAGGGAAATTATGAAGCCATTGGCGAAATAATTAAAATCAGCCATGACGGCGACCGATTGATTAGACGCGATTATTCGGATGCTGTACTTGAACATCTGGCTGAGTCTGACGCGCCTGTCTGGCGGCAATGCGGAGCATATAGTTGCTCTACGCCACGAATTGATGAATTGTGTGACTTGCTTGATGGAATCGAGGGGGTACAGGGGAGTTCCCTGGTTGGCGCAGGGTTGGGAGGGAGCGTCATCGCCTTGGTGAAGACCGATTCAGCAAAACAAGTCATTGACGTGGTGAATCGAAAATACTATGACAAGTACAACCTGCCGCACAATGCGGACATATATCGCCCAAGCGTCGGCTCGAAAGTCATTGTCGATTGGTGATGAACTTGACCGAAAGGACGCAGAATTCAACGCGTCTTTCTCTCAAATTTGATCGTCTATTCCTGATTCAGCAATTTCAGGAACTGTTCCTCGTTAATGACGGGGATACCGAATTTCGCGGCGGCTTCTGTCTTTGTCGCGCCTGTATTCTCTCCTGCGACGAGGTAGGTTGTCTTTCTGCTGACGGAGCCTGCGGCCGTTCCTCCAAGGATTCGGACCATCCCCTCCGCCTCGTCTCGTCCCATCGACATGAGTGTTCCTGTAATTACGAAAGTCATGCCAGCAAGCGGCTGATTTCCGTCATTGGAAACGCCTTGAGGCATGATTCCTAATTCATCCAGGCGCGCGAGTATGGCACGGCCCTTGTCACCCGCAAAGAATTCCAAAACCGCCAGGGCGGTTTTGGGGCCAATGGCGGTCGTGACATATTTGCCGTTTTTCGCCTTGTCCTTCAAAAGTCCCAAATTGATAAGTTCAGATGGAAGTGCCTCTGGCGAAAGTTGCTGCGTCTCTATTTCAAAAGGCTTTGAAGTCGTTTTCAACTTTGGTTCTTCTTCCAAGAAGAAATCAAAGTGCAGTTGCTTCTGTTGGAATGTTGCGGCAGAATGCGTGCTTTCCTGTTCTGCAGGTTTATCTGATTGTCTCTCTGCTACTTCCTCGGTTCCATTTGCTTCTGGCGCGGGTGCTTGGTGAAAATTGTCCTTGCAGGATGTGGAAATGTCTGGAACGGGATTTCCTGTGGCACGCAAAAGTCCGCGAAGAAGCGATGACTGCGCAACATCGTGAATATCCTTGTGGACGCGTCCAAGGAAAAATGCCGTCGCCTTTCCGACTTCTGGAATCCCAAGGGCAAAAAGCCAGTTGGCGAGAGGTTTAGTACGTGCCCGCTGTATGGCGTCATACAGTGCGGAGCCGTTTGTGCCGAAGAGTCGGGGCTCGTCTTCCGAGCCGATATTGAGTCCTGTCAACTCCTCGCGAGTTAAATCAAAGACATCCAAAGGCTCCGTCACCAGCCCGCAATCCACAAGTGCCTCCGCGACAACTCCGCCAAGCCGTTCAAGGTCAAGGGCGTTTCTTGCGCCGAAATATTCAAGGCGCCGAACATTCTGTGCAGGGCATTGAAGATTCAGACAACGCCATGCAGCAAATTTCGGGTCACGCTCGATCTGTCCACCGCAGGATGGGCAGCGATTGCCGATATGCCCTGCAAAATTGAATGGCGAGGAATCCTGCTGTCGTTTAGCCATGACGACACCGACGACAGCAGGGATGACTTCACCCGCCTTCTCTATGATGACCGTATCGCCTATGCGGATGTCTCGTCTGGCGATTTCGTCTTCATTGTGGAGAGTCGCTCGGGAAATTGTTGAACCTGCGAGTGGTACAGGCTCCAATTCGGCGACGGGAGTCAGCACTCCTGTTCTCCCAACCTGAATGGTAATGTCCTTGAGGAGTGTCTCAGCCTGTTCTGGAGCGAATTTGTATGCCTTGGCCCAACTTGGCGCCTTGGCGGTCATGCCTAGAATCTCCCGTTGGGGGAATGAATCGACTTTGATGACTGCACC
>JAGCTA010000283.1 GCA_017963875.1 Victivallales bacterium
ATCGGGCAAGCCTGTGAATTTGACTATTCAGGCACACAAGCCTGCAAAGCCCTGCGTCGTCTTGGGTACGAAATCGTGCTTGTCAACTCGAACCCTGCCACCATCATGACCGACCCTGGAACGGCGGATGTCACCTACATCGAGCCGTTGAATCTCGCGCGCATGACGGAAATCATCGAAAAAGAACGTCCAGACGCCCTTCTCCCAAACCTCGGCGGCCAGTCGGCACTTAACCTTGCATCAGAACTTGCCACGCATGGCATACTTGATAAATATGGCGTCAAGGTCATTGGTGTCCAGATTGACGCCATTGAACGTGGCGAAGACCGCACGGCATTCAAAGAAACAATGAACAAACTCGGCATCGACATGGCACGCAGCCAGACAGTGCATTCCGTCGAGGATGCTGAGAAAGTCGCCAAGGAAATTGGCTTCCCCGTAGTCGTCCGCCCCGCCTACACCATGGGCGGCACTGGCGGCGGGTTCTGCTATAACGTAGAGGAACTGCGCACGATTGCAGCCCGCGGCCTTCAGGCGTCGCTTGTCCACGAGGTCCTCATTGAGGAATCGTTGCTTGGCTGGGAGGAACTCGAACTTGAAGTCGTCCGTGACTCCAAAGGCAAGATGATTACTGTCTGTTTCATTGAGAACGTGGATCCCGTCGGCATCCATACAGGCGACTCATTCTGCACGGCACCAATGCTGACCATCAGCGAAGAACTTCAGCAGCGCATGCAGAAATGGTCCTACGACATCGTCGAGGGCATCGGGGTCATCGGCGGCACAAACGTGCAGTTTGCGCACAACCCGAAGACTGACCGCGTTGTCGTCATTGAGATTAACCCGCGCACATCACGGTCGTCCGCATTGGCATCGAAGGCGACGGGATTCCCGATCGCATACGTTTCCGCACTTCTGGCCGCAGGCATTACGCTGGATGAACTGCCGTACTGGCGCGATGGCTCGCTTGACAAATACACGCCATCTGGCGACTATGTCGTCGTCAAGTTCGCCCGTTGGGCGTTTGAGAAATTCAAGGGCGTCGAAGACGTCCTCGGCACGCAGATGCGCGCCGTCGGCGAGGTCATGAGCATTGGCAAAACCTACAAAGAGGCATTTTTGAAAGCCATCCGTTCACTGGAGAATGGCCAGCCTGGACTTGGTTTTGCGAAGCATTTCAATTCAATGTCGCTTGATGAACTGATGGACAGGCTGAACAAGCCCAGCAGTCTGCGTCAATACATCATGTACGAGGCTCTGCGCAAAGGTGCCACCGTCGAGCAACTCCATGAAAAGACGATGATCAAGACGTGGTTCATCGAACAGATGAAGGAACTCGTCGATTTGGAGAATGAAATCCTCAAATACCGTGAGCAGGTTTTACCTGATGCCTTGCTCATCCGCGCAAAGAAAGACGGTTTCTCCGACCTCTATCTTTCAAAACTGCTCCATACGCCTGAGGCGGTCATCCGCAAGCAGCGCATTGCACTAGGCGTGACTGAAGCGTGGGATGCCGTTCCCGTTTCTGGCGTTGAGAATGCCTCATACTATTATTCCACCTATAATGCGGAGGACAAAGTCGTCGCTTCCACGAATCCGAAGAAAGTTATGGTACTTGGCGGCGGCCCGAACCGCATCGGCCAGGGTATTGAGTTCGACTACTGCTGCGTTCATGCCGCGTTTGCCTTGCGTGAAATGGGCTACGAGACCATCATGGTGAACTGCAACCCTGAGACCGTCTCGACGGACTACGACACGTCGGACAAACTGTATTTCGAGCCATTGACGCTGGAGGATGTCCTCGCCATTTACGAAAAGGAGAAACCCTACGGCGCCATCGTACAGTTCGGTGGCCAGACGCCACTGAACCTCGCCGACAATCTTGCCAGAAACGGTGTCAATATCCTCGGTACAACTCCTGAAACCATCGACATGGCGGAAGACCGCGACCTTTTCAGAAAAATGATGGAGAAACTGGACATCCCGATGCCGAAATCTGGCATGGCTTCCAATCTTGCCGAAGCACGAGCCATCGCGCAGGAAATCGGATACCCCGTCATGGTTAGACCGTCATTCGTCCTCGGCGGACGCGGCATGGAAGTCGTCCGCGACTCCGACATGCTGACGGAATATGTCGAGGCAGCGGAGGAAGTCTCGCCCGAACGCCCAATCCTCATAGACAAATTCCTTGAGAATGCGACGGAATGCGAGGCCGACGCCATCGCAGACGGCCATGACGCATTCGTGCCTTCCATCATGGAGCACATTGAACTGTGCGGCATCCATTCAGGCGACTCCGCCTGCGTCATACCGCCGATTTCAATTCCACCAAAGCATATCGCCACACTTCGCGAATACACGGCGCGAATTGCGCGCGAAATGGGCGTCATCGGCTTGATGAATATGCAATATGCGATTTGCAAAGACGTGGTATATGTCATCGAAGCAAACCCACGCGCATCGCGCACCGTGCCGCTGGTCTCCAAAGTCTGCGGCATTTCCATGGCCCGTATCGCCACTCAGATGATGATGGGGCAAAAACTCACGGATATCGATACACACGAGCGGCATTTCCCGCATCACGGCGTCAAGGAAGCGGTCTTCCCGTTCCCGATGCTGCCAGAGGTCGATCCTGTCCTCGGTCCTGAAATGCGTTCCACGGGCGAAGTGCTCGGCCTTGCGCCCACCTTCGGCCTGGCGTTCTACAAGGCAGAGGAAGCGGCAAAGCCCGCCTTGCCACAAAGCGGTACCGTGCTTATCACCGTCAATCCAGAAGACCGAGAGGGAGCACTTGAGGCGGCACGCGGATTCCAGGCGAACGGATTCAAGATCATCGCAACCGCTGGCACCTGCAAATACCTCTATGAACACGGCATTCAGTGCTCGCGCATCGACAAAATCAACGAGGGCCGCCCGAACATCATCGATGTCATCAAGAACGGCGAAGTCCAACTCGTGGTAAATACGCCAATCGGCAAGGCTGGCAACATCGATGACTCGTACATCCGTAAGAACGCCATCCGCTACGGCATTCCGTATATCACGACCATCGCCGCAGCAAAGGCCGCTGCAGCAGGAATTTCCGAAGCCCGCAAGACCGATGGCGGTGTCCTGTCCCTGCAGGAATACCACAAAAACATCCGCTAGACACTAATTTGATCTTGCGGAATGGCCGACCCCACAGATTCAACAGCACAAATGTTCCATCCTGTGGGGTTTTCTTCAGATATCTCCCATTAAAATGTGTAGTGAAAGCATTCCGCATCTTCCTGTAAGTTGCGTAGTGAAAGCCATTTTCAATGCTCAAGATGGGAGACAAATTTGAATTCTATCTCAGCACGTCCGAGTCAACGACATCCGCTTGGAAGAGATAGACATTGTTGCCAAGATTTTTCGTCGAACCAAACTGAGACTTCAAGTCTGGATAACCAGGGACCGTCACTTTTGCCTCGCATTTGCTTCCCATGCCGACGATTAGTACGCGGATTCCCCCTTTGCCATCAATAAATGCCCGTGCCTGGACTTCGCCTGGCACATTGCATTCCACGGAAACTTCAGGAGCCTTGGCGGTACTTATGATGAACGGTCCCAAATCGTTGAGGACCTTGGACATGGCAACGACCTTCGGCCATTCTTCCTTGGAACGGCCTGGCCAACGATCCTCCACGTATGGGACGACACAGTCGTACTGATAGCCGATGAATCCCTTGGCACCATTGATTGCGGCCAGCAGCGGCATGGAGCGCAATTCCTTTTCCGTTGGGAAATAACTGTTGCGGAAGTCATCTTTGTTCTTCGCCTTGTAAATCGCCCAATTGAAAACCTGCTGTGTGAACCAATGGGGCACGCCGCAGTCCCTTGCGGCCTCCAGGCCAGGCAACATGCCGCGCAGCGACTGCGTCTTCCTGTCATGGGCGATGGGATAGGAGTCATACGAAAACACATCGCCCGAATTGGCGTAGTCAGGCAAATTGGCATATTCGTACGTTAATGAGACCACTGGATGCCACAAATCCGCTTTACTGACCTGTTCGCGCATGTCGATGACATCCTTCAAATACATGGCGGACGTTTCATCATTGATGTACCAGCCCAAAAGTTGAGGATGGTCCTTGATGAGATTCACGGCCTTCAGCGCAATCGCCATGCGGTCAGTGACACCATCCCAGTTTGCGATAACCTCATGGTCCCGCGCATGCGCCAATTGTCCCTTCAGATTGAAAATGACTTTCAGGTTGTGTTTGCGGGCCTTTTCCAGGAACAACTTGATTTCATCGGTGAAATTGGAAAGTTCCTCCTTATCAAGAAGGAAGGAATGCGGCTTCATGGATGCGTATGGCACAATGGCATTGAAGCCAGCCGCCTCGATATCCGCAAGAGCGTTCTTGTGCGCATGATTCACGAACAGCGCGTTCAGGAAAAACGGCTTGCCGTCCACGACAAGATTGCCGTTTTCGTCAATCATCGCTGCATTGGATGGGGCATTGCCACGAACCAGCGCCCTGAGATTGTAGGTGTTCCTGCCGATAATTGTCTTCTCTGCGGTATCCGCCATGCGAAAACCGAGTTCAACGGGGCCTTCCACGATGCCATAGAAATCCACCTTTGCACGCATCGAGGCATCAGGCACCGCAATCTTCTCCTGTGTCCTGCCGCCGTTGGTCAAAGTGACAAGCCCGACCGCGCTCTTGGGCGTGCTCACGTCAAACTGGAAAACGAAGGACTCTTTGCCAACGTTGGATGTCAGATTTTTAGGATAGGAAAGCACGGCGGCATAGCGTTTTCCGAACTTGTACAGTGAAATGTCATCGTATGTCACCTTGCCTGTCATGCCCTTTTTCAGATAGAACGTGATTTGCGACTCCTTGACTTTGGGATTGGGCTGGATCAGCATCTCGTATTCCTTCCATTCGTTTGGCGAATTCTTGAAGACAGGATACTTCCCATAGACAAAAGCACCTTTCTCATTGGCATACTCCCAACAGAACAATCCATCCTCCGTGACGTCCGAAGGATGAACCAGCCCCTCGGCCTTTGCATACATTTTAAGGACATAGGTGAAATTGCTGTCCAACGCTGGAAGACGAATTCCGCCAATCACATATTTCTTCGGGTCAGGTGTATTGAACTGCATGGTGGTCGTACCGTTTCGCCCCGCCCCATGAACCAACGTGAATTCATTCTTTTCAAAAATCGTCTGTTGCGCAATATCCTTTTCCTCAAAAGAAAGGGAAAAGATCAGCGTCCCCGCCTCTGATTTGTCCGAGTATGTCTTTAGTTCTTCAGGCGTAATGTGGTTGCATCCAGTGGCAATCACAATGGCGAACAGCATGGCGAATGGAATGATTGAACTGCGGAATCTTCTCATCTTTTTCCCTTTTGGTTGTTTTTTATTTGAGGTAATTTCAAAACTCGAAAACGTGAAAAATAGCCAGAGCGTACATTTTACCTTGCTGTCCAAAACAAGAAAGCCCAAGTCAACCCAAAACAAGAGCCATACATCTCCGCTCTGACAGAAAGATACAGTAATATCCAAATGCTGATTATGCCAGTCCTAGAAGAGGAATTAGACGATTCTTCCGCCAAGGCGAAGGAGTTCGCCAAACTGGCCACAGCATCCATCAAACCTACCTTACACAAAAGTCGAGTCTTGAAATTTCCTCTGCTTCATATTGTCTTGAGATTCAACACATCATGGTAAACTTGAATAACAAGATTCCGCTGGACAATTCGATGTCTTGTCTTATATTATACATCAAAACATAATACATTGCTGCATAATATATGGTAAAGAATATGGAATTCATTGACAGACAAGAAGAAATGAAGAGACTAAACCGCTTGTTCCAAAAAGGGAATGGTGGTTTTGCAGTGCTATACGGCAGACGTCGTATTGGCAAGAGCCATTTGCTTATGAAGTGGTGCAACGAAGTCGGTGGTCTTTATACGGTCGGCGATACATCTTCAGCGGCATTGCAGAGGCAGACTCTTTCCATTGCAATTGCGCAGAGGTTTCCTGAATTTGACGCAGTTGTCTATCCAACGTGGAGGGCCTTGCTCAATACTCTATCCACGCGGGCACGGGCAGAAAACTGGCATGGTCCTGTGATTTTTGACGAATTTCCGTATCTTGCCGCCTCGGACAGCACGCTTCCTGGAGTATTTCAGGCTTGGATAGATGCAGAAATGAATCATGCAGGTATTCTTGTGGTTATTTCAGGTTCAAGTCAGCACATGATGCAGGGATTGACACTGGCAAACGATTCCCCTCTGTATGGCCGTGCACAGGAAATAATGCATCTGGCCCCCATTGCAGCGGGTTATATTACAAATGCACTCAAACTGTCCAGCAGCACTGAAGCAATCAAAGCATACTCCATTTGGGGTGGAGTCCCACGATACTGGCAATCAGCGGAGGAATATGGAGATGCTCTTGATGACTGCATTGACGACCTCGTGCTCAATCCATTGGGACTGTATCATGAAGAACCGAACTTTCTTCTGCAAATGGAAACCCCAAACGCCATTGGGCTGCGTCCATATCTGGACACGATAGGCTTTGGTGTCCATAGGATAAGCGAAATTGCATCACGTATGCTGCAACCAGCGACTGCGTTGGCTCGCCCTATGAACAGACTCGTTGAGTTGGGACTGGTAAAAAAAGAGATTCCCTTTGGAGAAAACGCTCATAATTCGAAGAAATCCATTTACTCCATTTCCGATCCATTCTGCCATTTCTGGTTTAAGGTATTTGCTCCCCGTAGAACATTGTTTGAAAACTGCGGCAAACGAGAAAGGATTCTCCTATGGAAGAAATACGCTGATGGCATCTTCTCATATCAATGGGAACAACTTGCAAGAAAGACTGTCCACCTTGCCATGAAACCCAAGTCCCCCCCTGATGATGAAGACTTTTGGCTTTCAGCAGGCAGATGGTGGAAGGAAAATCATCCTGAATGGGACATCGTCTCCACTAATCTAAAAGGAGACATCGCATTGTTGGGAGAAGTCAAATGGTCGGAAAAACCGTTCACCCAACGCGAAGTCAATCAGTTCGTGCAGGAGTTGACAACTCGAGAGCAGCCTCCTGGACTTCCTGAGAAAAAGAGGTTTACTCTCGTGTTGCCAGAAATCGCAGAAAACATTGAAGTCCCTGATGGAGTTTGCCTCCTGACAGCCGAAGATATTTTGACCGCGACTCTAGAGAAGTGAATTTCTCCATCTGCGTTTTCGTCTCCTGCGCCGTCGGCCTGATTTCAGGCGTTTGGTCGACAAACTTGTCCACCTTCGCGCCCTCTGGCGGTAAATCCTGCTGAACAGGCTGCACTATCGGCGGTCGGGTATCCGCAACCTTTTGCGTCAGAGAAAGTTCAGCATACGCACACGTCATGGCAGCCAATGCAACTACCGCAATTACCCTCTTCATTCGTGTCCTATCCCTATTCTTTGTTTTTGGCGCTCAAATGCCCAAACCAACTCTTGCACTTCGTCAACTTGCCAAAGGAACGCAACTGCTTGAAATCGCCTTTCAACTGAATGACCATGCACTCATTGGCGTATTCATTGACAGGTATCTCGCGAATCCGCGTGACTGGCCTCTGACGCACGTTTTTGTTGTATCCGATGGGTTCAGATGTTAGCGACAGCGGACGGCCATCGTTGAGCAGTTTCGCGCTTTCCACGTTGAGTTTCGGCAACTGGAGTGTCGATACGCGCAACGGCTTCAGCAGAAACACGTTGAGCGTATGTTCATCGCCTGTCATCACATAATCGACGCCCTTGATCTGAACTGGCGTCGCCCTCAATGCCGCTCCGACACGACGATACCAGTTGCCGAGCGTCTTGATGTATTCGCAGGATTTCGGCGATAACTGCCCATCCGCGCATGGCGCAACGCCAAGAACAAAATTCGTACCAAGCGCCATGTACGAGGCAATGTGCGATTCAAGCGCACCGTATGCGATATAGTCCTCGTCTTTTCGATACGCCCAACTGCCGACGCCAATGGCCTCGCACGCCTCCGTCGGCGTCGTGAACGGCAGGAGACTGTTCTCTGTAAACGTCCGCTCAGGTGTCGAGAAATCCCCCTCGTCAAATCCTCGGTTATTGATCACCGCCGTCGGCTGCAGACGGCGTATCAATGCATTGAAGGAACGATTCTTCTGTTTGGACATGACGTTCATGTCCCACCAAAAGCCGTCGATCTGCCCGTAGTTCGTGCACAATTCCGTTATCTGCGCCTTGACGAAAGCCATGTATTTTTTCACGTCATGATACTTGACAGGCGTCTTGATTTCATGCGACCGCCCGATATTTGGGTAGTTTGGATGATGCCAGTCCACGACGGAATAGTAGATAACCAGAGGGAACTCGCGCCTGTGGCACTCGTCCGCCAGCAAGCCGATGATATCCTTGCCGTATGGCGTCCGCATGATATTGTAGTCCGTGCATTTCGTGTCCCATAGACAGAAGCCATCGTGATGCTTGGCAGTGATGACGATATATCGCATGCCGTTTGCCTGGGCGATATCCAACCATTCTCTCGGGTTGAAGGCGGATGGATTGAACTGTGAAATGGCCTTGTTGTACTCGGTATATGTCATTCCATAGCGCCACAGTACCTGTTCCTGCTTTTCGTAAAAAGTGTACAGACCAAAATGGACAATCATGCCATATCTGGCATCGAAGAACCAATCTCGCTGATCATTGAAGAATTTCATAGACGCTCTGAACTTACCTTGCGGCTGGACCATTGATGATGTTTAGCGGCAAAACCGCCTCTGAAAATACCGTTCCGTCTTTAGCAACAGCCTTTGCCCTGACCTTATAGGCTCCTGCCTTCAGACCCTTTCCTGTGAAACCGCATACGGCATGGTCGTTCACGATAGGCGTCGCGCTGCTCTGGAGGATTCCGTTTGCATCGCAAAGGTCCATCGACACCGTGCAGAACGCATCGTTTTCCACTCCCCCGACCAGTGCGGAAACCGCAAAACCTGTCAGAGGCAAGGCTACCTTCTTCGGAATATCCACCCGAAGCAGCGTCGGCTTTGTGTATCCACGCAGACAGACGTTCTCAAACACGAGATTCAAATGGCATCCGTGCGGATAGTTGTTTTCGCCAATATAAAACTGCATGCTTCTCATGTCTTTCTTGCTCTCGCGGCTGAACGTTCCCAGTTTTTCCAACGGAATGGCAATGCGATGCTTCACATTCGGCTCAAGCGTATTGGCAAAACGGAACTCGTATTCCTCGCGCTTGCTGGTGTAGAAGCCAATCGACACTGGCCAGGAGTAATCGCTCTGTGCATCGCGGTCGGACGATACTGTTATATCAAAGATGACATGCGAGAACTTCGTGAAATCCCTTTCCTCGCCCTTGAACTCATACTTGATACGTGGCCAGCCCTGCGGATACTGAACGTTTCCTGCATAGCCTTCTCCAACCAACAGATGGTCAACGCCAATCTTCACATCCAGACGACTCTCCGTTTCTTCAAGCGTCAACTCCTTGCAAATGGGCTTCCATTTCTTCAACGGAATGGAAATGATATTTTCATTATCCAATGATTCCTTGGGCCACTCATACTTGCCCTTTGGGTCAATGATAACTGACGGTGCGACCTTGTCCTGCGTCTCGGCAGTCGCCTTCAGCCTCAGGAGCATCATGGCTAGTTGCGCACGAATTGCCTCAAGTTCAGCATGTGGCAGGAGATTGTCGCGCAAATAGGCAGGTTGCGGGCAGACGGTGTTCCAGACTTCCTGCAAAAGTTTTTTCGCCTCGCGGATAATCTCCTGAACATTTGGATCGCGTGAATTTTCGCGGCGAACAATCGCATCTTCAAGCGTATAAATATACCGCATGTCATCGACGCCTAGACGGAAGCACTCCCAATAGGTGGTCATGTAGAGTTGCCCGTCATCAGGCCACAGCAGGTTTCCGCCGCTGTTGCCGATGCGGTTATGTGTATTGGAGCGCCAAATCCATGGGATGATGCAATGGAATCCACTGCGCCAGTACCCCAGACCGTATGTCATCCGCCCCCCATGGCACATGACATACGGGTCTTTGATTTGATATGTGTTGTCATTAGGATAGCACCAGTACTCGAGTTTGTCCCCCGATGTCGCCTTTTCATACGGCACATTGAACGCGCCGTAGTTGTAGATGTCGAACAGTTTATCGCCCTGTGCGATGAAATTACTCGGTGGCGATGTCTGGAACGTCTTGAGACCGTGCTTTTTGAATATCTTATAGATTTCCAGAACAAATGGCAAGGACGCTGCGGACGGTTCGTCAATCGGGTTAAAGATGATGGCTGGATAATCATGCGCCTTGGCGTAGTTGAGAAACTTGACCAACGCCGAATCCATGGTGTCGTACAGTTTCTGCGGAATTTTGTCGCACTCGATGTTCTCCATGTGGAAACTGTTCAGTTTCAAGCCAGTGAATTTCTCATACAGCCAGCCGCCAGAGCACCCCGTGACTGGAATCTCGTGCTTGTTATCAAAGCCCGCTTCCTTCAGTTCCGCCATGAACTCGTCCAGATAGGGGATGTAGTAGGCGTCTTTCGTTCCATCAGGCAAAGTGCCGTATGTCATCTGGAAGACTGGCGGACGCGTGAAACCATACTCAAGCATCCGCTTGAACTCATTGACCTGGACGTCATGAACCAGTTTCTTGTCGTCCTTATGGTTCTTGAAGAACTTGTTCTGGCCGTGCCTGACCTGATAATAATAGGAGGTATAGTTTTTCTTCGGGTCCTGCTTCAACTCGAAAGGCAGCACGCGAATCGAGAACGGCAACCGAACCGCCTGATTAAAGCCGTCATGGGAAACCGCAATCACCCCTTTCACCGATGTCGTGCCATCCTTCGGGAGTTTGAATGTCAAGAAGAATCGCTGCGGCTCCTTTACTGGCGCGTCACAGGCGGTCACTGGCATCAAAAACTCAGGCATCCGACGGTAGTATTTAGGAGAAGACGCATTCTTGTATGAATTGTAGTTCGGATAGATGATGTTCCAGTAACGGACAAGCCTGATTTCAGGTTTGATAGAAGAATGGAGCACCTGGATACGCAGATTCTTCAGTTCCTTCAAAGGATATACTGCGAAATTGATTGTGACATACTGTCCCTGGGCTCCCCAGTCGTCCAGCCGTTCGACACGTTCAAATGCCTGCGGTTTTGTTGATGGCCAGATTGGATTCGTCAGCGGACGCTGGAAGAGAATCATGCCCAGCATCGACTCCTGCACTGTCGGAGACAGTTCGGGAGATTCGTCAATATAGACCTCTTCCTTTGCACCTTCAGGTGGTTGTTCCTGTTGAATCGGCTGGATAATCGGCTTACGTTCGTCCGCGACTTTTTGCATCAATGTCAGTTCAGCATTTAGACATACGCCTGCAAGCATAAGAAAAGAGAGCAATTTCTTCATGGTTTCTCCTGTTTTTTTGGGGTAACACTATCGCCATTAGATGATTATTATACCCATGAAAAACATCAAAACAAGTCAAAGGGACTCAAAAAAACTGCCTGTAGCCCATTCACCCGAAAAATCGACATTGGCATGATTTGTCATGCGGCTGGATGATAGTATATTTTGTTTCAGACCATAAAATTGAAGCATGAAACTACACTTCCACCAGCAGTTCTTCCACGACAAAAGGAATGACAAACATCACCTGACTCTAGTTGAGATGACATATACTGGAGAAAACTGACATGAAACTGGAATCGCTTCGCATGAAGAATTTTCGTGCGTTTAAAGACGCAACGATGAGCCACATTCCCAATTTTTGCATCGTTGTCGGAGCAAACGGGACTGGTAAAAGCACCATATTCAGCGTCTTTGATTTTCTCCAAAATGCCATGGCAGGCAATATCAATTCTGCTCTGGCGAAATTAGGTGGAAGCCGTGGCATTGCAGAAGTTCGCAGTCGAAACACATCTGAACCTATGGAATTGGAAATCAAGTTCAGAAAGGATGCAAAATGTCCTTTGGCGACCTATTTCCTCCAGATTGACGAACGCAATGGCAAAGCATACGTTTCAAGGGAAATTTTGAAATACCGCATTGGAAGCAAGGGCCAGCCTTGCCATTTTCTTGATTTTTCCGATGGAAAAGGACGCGCGGTCACAAACGAGTTGTCTGTCCTGAACAAAGATTTTGACGTAATGAATCTCAAGTTCAATGAGCAGATTCTTAAATCCAACGACATTTTGGCTGTCAAAGGTCTGGCTCAGTTTGAAAACTTCCCGATAGTGACGGCGTTGGGAAATCTGATTGAAAATTGGCATATTTCTGATTTCCATATTGACAAGGCACGTCCTGAGCAGGATGCTGGATATGCGGAACACTTGTCAAAAGAAGGTGAAAACCTCTCGCTTGTTTTGGAGTTCCTCTACAACAATCATCGCGATGTTTTCGAGCACATTTTAAAACAACTAAGCCTTCGCATCCCAGGGATGGCAAGCATAGAATCCAAGACAACAGAAGAAGGCCGCGTGCTGCTGAAATTCAAGGATGGGGCCTTTGAAGACCCATTTCTGGCTCGTTATGTTTCTGATGGCACAATCAAAATGCTTACTTATCTGGTGCTTCTCAATGACCCGTCTCCGCATCCTCTGCTATGCGTAGAAGAACCAGAAAACCAATTATATCCATCTTTGCTTGAAGAACTTGCAGAAGAGTTTCGCAATTATGCAAACAAAGGTGGCCAGGTACTTGTCTCAACGCATTCCCCTGATTTTCTAAATGCAGCAAATCTAGAGGAGGTTTTCTGGTTAGTAAAGAAAAACGGTTATACCGAAATCAAGCGTGCCTCTGACGACAGGCAAATTGCCGCATATATGAATGATGGAGATAAAATGGGGTATCTTTGGAGCCAGGGATTGTTTGAGGGAGTGAATCCATGATCAAAAATCTTGTTTTTCTATTGGAGGAACTTTCGACAAAAGCGATGCTTGAAGGGATTGTCCCCCGCTTGATTTCATCTGAAATTGCTGTCACCTACATTTCATTTCATGGAAAGCAGGATCTGGACAACAATATTGAACGAAAGATCCGCTTATGGCAAAAGCCTGATTCGGCATTTATCATAATTCGTGACCAGGACAGTTCAGATTGTACCGTTGTCAAGAAACAATTGATGGAAAAATGCGCTCTTTCGGGGAAAGAAAACACGCTGGTTCGTATTGCATGCCACGAATTGGAAAGTTTTTATCTTGGTGATTTGGAAGCCGTTGCCAATATCTATCAAATGAAAGTACCTTCTCAGAACAACAAAAAATTCAGAGAGCCAGATAGACTGGCAAATGCAGCAGAAGAATTAAGCAAGATTACCAAAAAGCAATATCAGAAAATTGATGGTTCAAGGCGTATTGCTCCTTTCCTAAAAATAGATGGAACGAATTGTTCCCATAGTTTCAACGTACTATGCAATGGAATCAGGCGAGTTGCCAACAGTTGATAGATACGTCTGAAAAAAGGTTATCCCCCTGCAAAAATGAACGACGGCATGATTTGTCATGCGGCTGGATGATAGTATATTTTTGTTAACATTGTTATTAAAGATTCGGCTGGATACGCCCACTCAAGAACAACGTCAACTACTTCATTTAGAACCAGGACCTCATAGCCATGCCAACCATCGTACCAGAAGCAGGCAAACCGTTCCCCTGCCCCTCCCCCGAACGCATCGCTCAAATCGCCGAATGGCTTCCCGACAAGCCGACGGGCATCGGCCCGCATGCTTCCGAACGTCCTCTATGGGAAAAACTTGCAAAATCTCCCAAAGCACAGGAATTCATTTCCAAGGCAGAGGGATATCTTTTGGAGCCACGCCCTGAATTGAAGGACGAACTATACCTTGAATACCTCAACAACGGTAACCGAACACACTATCAGGACGTCTGGTGGAAACAGTTAAACCGTATCAACGTATTCGCTGTCTCTGAATTGCTTGAATTCAAAGGCCGCTTTCTGCAAGCCTTGAAATCTGAATTGGAAGTACTATGTGGTGCGCGAAGTTGGGTTCTTCCTGCACACGATCCAAAATTGATGAATTTCAACAATACCGCGCCATACGCCGACCTCTCGTGTTCACATACCTGCCGAAATCTCGCCTTCATCGACTGGTGGTTCGGCGACCTTCTTGATTCAGACCTCCGCCAACGTCTGCGTGCCGAAGTGGAGCATCGCGCCTACCACACCTACAGAAACGTCATACGCACAGGCGTCATCACGGACTACCAGTGGTGGACCATCGGAAACGAGAACTGGAACGCCGTCTGCAACAACGGTGTCATCACTAGTGCGCTCTTCTTTCTGGAATCCAGAGAGGAGCGTGCGGAATTCATTGCTGCCGCCGAAAAGTCCGTTGAGTTTTTTGCATCAGGCTTCACGCCTGACGGCTACTGTTCCGAAGGCATGGGATACTGGAACTACGGCTTTGGAAACTTCCTCAACCTTGCTGAAACGACTCTCATCGCCACGAACAGCCACGTCAATTTCCTCGATAAACCCATCTTCAGAAAAGTCGCCGCATACGCGCGCGACATTTTGATCGAGCCTGGCTGCTGCCCCGCATTCGCCGACTGCCATCCGAAGGCAAGTCCATCGCCACACACCACTGCCTTCATCCAACGCCATTTCCCCGACGTTGTCTTGGAGCCCGTTCCACCGCTTGACACTCCTCAACTCGAACTCCAGACGATGGTTCTCCGCGCCATCGGAGACGTTACAATCGATGGAAAGACAAACTCCCATACCCTCCCGCCACGTTCCTTTTTCCCTGATGCGGGAGTCTATATCGGCCGTTCAGATTCGCGTTTCGGTTGTGCTCATAAAATGGGCAACAACAGCGAACACCACAACCACAACGACATCGGCAGTTTCTGTATTGCCATGAAGGGCCACCAGTATTTCCTCGACCCTGGAAATGAAATCTACACCTACAGGACATTCTCCGAACACCGTTACGAAGGCCAGATGCTCAATTCCTACGGTCACATGGTCCCTGTCGTAGCAGGAACGCTCCAGCCACCAGGCAGAAACATCTACGGCACGTTC
>JAGCTA010000284.1 GCA_017963875.1 Victivallales bacterium
TGAATTACAATTCGGGCATGTAATTACCTTACCCTTCTCCAATGGATTGACATCAATTTTGTAATTACAGACTGGACAATTCAGTTCCATGTTTTTCTCCTTTGCGATGTTATTTTCCCTATTAAAATCTACCAATAACGTTCTAATGATTATTGATGTGGACACTCATCTTGCCTAATCCACTCTTCTTCTGTTTCAATTTTTATAACATAAGTGAGCACACAAAAATCTTTTGAATTCTGCTCCCGTTTTGACACAAAAAAAAGAGCGTCTCTGGTTCGTGAACGACTGAGGTTTAGGAACGACCTACAACTAAGCACGAAAAGAGACGCTCAAGGCATGAGCGTGCCTACGTGTGCCTAGTTGTGAGTTTTGAAGTTCCTAATTTCAGCCGTTCACAAAGCACAAATCCAACGATTGAAATCGCTGGCTATGTCAAAAGAGAATAGACGCTAGTATATGTGTGATAAGTGTTTACTCCAAGTTGATGGGTTACTGGTCACTTTTTAGTTTAATCCCTCATAATGATAATGTAATTCTTCAGGTGCTTGTTGCAACACCTATTTCTTAAAATATTTCTGATTGACCTTTTTTCTGTGACACTCCGTTCCACATAAAAGAAGTTCTTCCTTAAATTTTGGATTGCTTTTTTAGCCACCTTCCCCAGTTTTCGCTTTGCTCTATTGAAATTTGATCATTTCGTGGTTTACAATATCTTTGAAATGTTCAAACACTTACACTCATGAGGAATAGAGCGATTTGGAACGCCTTGGCAGGGCTACCGACTCTACTGTCTTTTCTATTCTCATCTTTTGAGGATAACATGATTGATTTGAGAGAGGGGACGTGAAACACACCTGATGCACCTGACGCGAGACGAGAAGCATGAGATGCGCCTGACATGAGATAATGGGCCTGGCGCGAGACGAGAGGCATGAAACGCGCCTGACATGAGGTAATAGGCCTGGCGCGAGACGAGAGGCATGAGACGCGAGACGCACCAACGGCACGCCCACTGCGGAAACAGTCACGTTAGCGGCGTAGGAAGGGCCAGCCGTGGGTGGAGCCCAACCGCGACAGCGGTGGAGAGCACCCCACGGAAGCCCGTGTGAATGTCGCGAGAGCCGCGTCAGCGGCGGTGGGAATCATTGGATGGGCGGAGCGCAGTCGCGGAGCGAAAAGCGCAGCCCAAGACATCCATGTTCGTGAGACGCGAGACACGAGGCTTGAGACGCGCCAGCGGCACCCCCCAATGCAGAAACAGTCGAGTAACCTTGCCTGCAGTTTTTCACGACAAACACCTCAGCGACCCGCCCACTGCACAAACAGCCGCGTTAGCGGCGTAGGACTGGCCAGCCGTGGGTGGAGCGCAACCGCGACAGCGGTGGAGAGCAACCCACGGAAGCCCGTGTGAATGTTGCGAGAGCCGCGTCAGCGGCGATGGAAACCATTGGATGGGCGAAGCACAGTCGCGTAGAGACAAGCGCAGCCCAAGACAACCTGTTTGCGAGATGCGCCTAACTCGAAACGCGAGATGTGAAGTCATGAATATGAATTATTTATCCCTTGCAAATCTGGTTGATTTCCCTTTTCGCAACGGCAGGGGAGAGTTTGAAGACATCGGTGAGCATGGAAATAATGCTTTCAATGGAAGTGTTGTTCCTCAACTGGTATTGTATGACAGATGTGAGTAGTGAGCGTTTCGTCTCTAGCCGTCCTCTTTTCTCGCCTCGCACCTCACCAATCTTCTCTCCAATTTTCTTGCCTCTCTTTTCTCCCCGCTCCTCGCCTCTCTTTTCTCCCCGCTCCTCTCCTTTCTTTTCTCCCCGTTTCTCGCCCCGCTTTTCGATCTTCTGAAACATTTCCGCGAATGCTGGTAACATGTTGATTTTTCCTTTTCTATTTTTAGTCATTGGAATCTGAAGCCCAGTCAGGGCAAGAATGAAAGCCGCCGTCGTGCGGTCAAGCCTGTGAAACGACTCGTCGTCCCTTATCGTGGAAAAGAGGGCATCGGGGTCTTTTGCGTGGCGGAGAATCTGAACGACGTTCCTGAACTCCGTCTGGAAGAAAGCCACCTGCTCGTCCGTCAGCCTTGCAGGCTCAAGGAGGAAGAGCGGGTAGTCGGGGACGGCAAAGCCGATGTCCATGGCGGCGTCGATGTCCAGCATGTCGTGGAGGCACCGCGGCCCGTCCCATGGCTCCGTCCCGAAATACACCACCACGGTGATGACGGGCATGAGTTTCTCCCCGCGCTTCAGCAGGGAAGTGAACGACCCGCCACCATCGTTCCTTCCCCCCGCGATTTCCCGAATCTGCCTGTTGTACTTCATCACGTCGTATTCCATGACGCGCAGGGGCATGGCGTAGTCGATCTCGGACTGCCCCTCGATGCCGAGCATCAGATAGACCTGGCGGCGGTCCCGCCAGGCGGCGAGAAACTTCAGCAGGTCGTGCTGGCGGACCTGCGTCTGCCTTCCGCGCCTTGAGGATATGTAGTTGACGAGATTCGGATCCGCTTCCTGGAGGTCCTCGGCCCTGATGACTCTTCTTCCCCCGTGGAGGGTCATGTTGAAGACCTCCGCGAAGACATTGCGGTCACGCATGAAGTCCTTTGAAATGGCGTCGATGTCCGACATGGCGTTTCCTCCCGATGGCCGACAGTCGCTTTCATGCCTATTTCTCTGTATCGACGTTCTCAATACAATATACAGTATGAAATCAACAAATCAAAACCAATAGAATGTTTTTATAAACAGTGATATTGACGAACAATGGCATAAGAGTTCTTTCAGAGATTAATATACACAATGAAATTATATTTACAAGTAATTGGAAAATAATAAAATACGACTTATAAAATAATCATATAAAATCGTAATAATTCATATAATATATAATTATATAACAATTTGTTAATAAGATATAAATATATTTTTTTATGGAATATTTTATAGGTTCTGGTATTATCCGCTGCGTAGCAGGGTGGATTAATACGGATGAAATGGTAGATTCTGAAATTTGAAAAAAAGCTCTTTTCCACAGATAGGCAAGTGAGACCATTGATGGGGGAATTCTTCTGACTATCAGTACGACCAAAACCCAAATGAATTATGTGCGTCACAAACATGGAAAAGCCAGGAAAAGATGCTATTTTATAATGAGTAAAACCAATATACTAATACCAAACAACGGTAGAGACATGAATAAGATCGTACAAAAGAGACAATTGTCCGAAAATGTGTTCCGCATGGACATTGAGGCCCCGCTGATTGCAAAGGAACGGCGCGCGGGGCAATTCATCATCCTCATGGTCGATGATTCCATCGGCGAACGCATCCCGCTGACCATCGCCGATGCAAATGCCACGGCAGGCACCATCACCATCATTTTCCAGACGGTTGGTGCCACCACCATGAAATTGTCAAAACTCAATGTCGGCGACTATATCGCGGCAGTGCTCGGGCCATTGGGCAGACCGACCTCCATCCGAGGTGAAAACGGCGAAGCGCCAGGCCACATTGTGTGCGTCGGCGGAGGCATCGGCGTCGCTCCCATGCACCCCATTGCACAGGCATGCAAAGCCGCTGGAAACAAAGTGACCATCATCATGGGCGCAAGAAACATCTCGCTGTTCGTCATGGAAGACGAAATGCGCGCCATCGCTGGAGACAATCTTATCCTTGTGACTGACGACGGCAGTTCAGGGCGGAAAGGACTGGTCACCGACCCGCTGAAGGAACTCTGCGAGGCGGGCGGAGTCGATGAGGTCATCGCCATCGGACCACCTATCATGATGAAATTCTGCTCGCTGACAACACTGCTCTATCATGTCAAGACAACCGTTTCGCTTAACACCATCATGATTGACGGCACGGGAATGTGCGGCGGATGCCGCATCTCCGTCGGAGGAAAGACTAAATTCGTGTGTGTTGACGGTCCAGAGTTCGACGGACACCAAGTTGACTGGGATCTGATGATGAAGCGAATGACCGCATTCAAGCCAATCGAAGCGGCGGCCCGTGAACACGTCTGCAATCTATACAAGGGAATCTAACGATGACACCAAAGGAAAAAATGGCCATACCGCCCCAGGCGATGCCTGAACAGGCCGCACTGGTACGTGCTCATAATATGAACGAGGTCGCCCTCGGATTCACCGCCGACATGGCGAAAACCGAGGCGTCACGATGCATCAACTGCGCGAACAGGCCTTGCATGCAGGGTTGTCCCGTCGCAGTCAACATCCCTGGTTTTCTAGCCAAAGCCGCCGAAGGCGATTTTTCTGGTGCATTGGCGATTATCAAGGAAACATCGTTGCTTCCAGCCGTCTGCGGTCGTGTCTGCCCACAGGAAAAGCAATGCCAGAAATATTGGACCATGGGCAAACTGATGAAGGATTCGGACAAGGCGGTCGGCATCGGGCGTGTTGAAAGATTCTGCGCGGACTATGTTCGTGAAAACGGGCTGGGAGAAACGGTTGTCTGTGCGCCATCCACGGGCAAGCGCGTCGCGGTCATCGGTTCTGGCCCCGCATCCATCACATGCGCTGCAGATTGCGCCAAGGCTGGACACGACGTCACGGTGTTCGAGGCGTTCCATAAGTGTGGCGGTGTGTTGGTTTACGGCATTCCCGAATTCCGTCTTCCAAAATCCATTGTCCAGCATGAAATCGACGGCCTCAAGGCAATGGGGGTCAAAATCGAGACAAATGTCTGCATCGGCCGCACACGCAAGTTGACTGACCTCATGACCCAAGATGGGTTTGACGCGGTCTTCGTCGGCACTGGCGCAGGCCTGCCGAAATTCATGGATATCGAGGGCGAAAACCTCATCGGTGTCTTCAGCGCCAATGAATATCTCACACGCGCGAATCTGATGAAGGCATATCTGGAAAATGAGGCTGACACGCCCTATTGGCATGGCAAGCGCGTAGCAGTGCTCGGCGGCGGAAATGTCGCCATGGACGCGAGCCGCATGGCGTTGAGGCTCGGTGCGGAAAAGGTCTATCTGATCTATCGCCGCAGCGAAGCGGAAATGCCCGCAAGAAAAGAGGAAGTTCATCATGCGCGCGAAGAAGGCGTCGAGTTCCTGATGCTCCAGAATGCAAAGCGCATCATCGGTGACGACCAGTCCAGAGTCACCGCCGTCGAATGCCTCAAATATGAACTAGGCGAACCCGATGCGTCGGGGCGACGGTCACCCGTGCCGATCCCAGGCAGCGAGTTCACGCTGGATGTCGATACGGTCGTGGTCGCTGTCGGAAATGCGTCCAATCCATTGATTCCCGCGACGACCGAGGGTCTTGACATCGACAAACGCGGAAACATCATCGTCAATCCAGAGACGAACATGACGTCCATTCCAGGCGTATTTGCAGGCGGCGACATTGTCCTCGGCGCGGCGACAGTCATTCTCGCCATGGGCGAGGGGCGTCGTGCTGCCGCAGGCATCAGTGCATATCTGAAAGGGTGAACCGTCAGGCTTGGGATTCAGGTCTATATATTCGCGGCTACGCCAACGGTGAAAATTTTGTCTGGGTCGAACAATTCTGGAAAAGTGCCGTCCCAGGAGAAATGCAAAGAGACTCTTTGTATCGCCACTGTCTCTTTTTCCCTATTGGTCACCATGACCTCTGCCTTTGTCCAAGGGAAGGAATTCATTGCAACGACATATCTTCCCTCATGGAAAGAGCAAGGTATTCCATTGATCTGGACATCCGCCTTCCCGAGTCCCTCGAAACTGCATGCGAGCAACGGCGACTCCTCTGGAACTTTTCTTGTATCAAAAGTAAAAACACTGCTTGCTCCAGGAGATAGTTCACGCGGCAATTGATAGGGATATTTGCCCGAATCCTTGAGTTGACGACGCCATTTGGAGAAATAGGCATCAGAATCTTCTGCACGCCAACCATTCAGGAAAGTCCCTTCGTCCATATCAAGATCATCATACGATATGTCCAAGGAAAAATTCTTTCCACGAAGGGTTTTCAATGAACCGCATTCGCTGAAGATCTCTGGCATTTTCCTCTTGTTGCGCAGCCCCATGAAATTGAACAGGTAAATGCCATCTGAACCATTTTCAAGAGCCATGCGGCACGCTCCCCGAATAAAAGGCAGTTGACGATTATCAAATGGTTCTCTGCTCCAGGCACCTCTTGGCGCATTCGGCGGATATCCAGGATATGGCTGATTCGGAGTGTCGATGCACGCCATGACAGGAAAGTCCTGCCTTCCGATAGCCTCTTTCCAGGCATTGGCATTCAAGACATAACTGCGCAGATATTTGGGTGAAATAACCAGTCTGTCAACGTAGCCATTTCGTGCCCATTCAATACCATCCAGCCCATGATATCGTGCGCTTTCAATGCTGGCTGGAATGCGTGTCGCAAGAAGAATGCGATGCCCACGCCTGATGGAAAACTCATCCACAAGATTGCGGATGCTTTTCATATATTCATTCATCAGTGGAATATATGATTCTCCCTCGCCGTCGTTGAAATGCGGGACATGCCTCATCCAATCAACAAGAATGCCATCCACATCGTAGAGTTCAAGATTTTCCTTTATGACATTACGGAATACCTCACGTATCAGTTCATGTTCGTATGAGAATCCCGATTGCGGCGCATGACTTTGAGTGCGCAGTTCTGGATGCTCCATCCAGAGGCGGCTATGTCCCGCTTCTTCCTGGATATCCGTGCTATGCTGATCATTCATCCTTATGGTCACCCAGGCCTGAAATCCCTTTGCCTTCGCACGTTTCAGCAAATAGTCGTTGGAGTCAACCCCCATGGATGCAAGGACTTTGATATTGGCAGCATTCTTATATTTGGAAACGCTAGGCTGTCCATGGAACCATGGCTGGTCAAGCCCTTTTTCCATTTCAAAGCCTTCCGTGAATTCGTTGATGGCTTTTGCTCCAGGATACATGGCGGTCTGTGCGCCTGTGCCAATGACAATGACGCTCACATCTGTCCCAACAAGCGCGTCAACAATATGGTCCAGATCTTTCGGCATCAGAGTTCCAGCCTCAGAATAGTAGTATCGCGCATTGCAGTCTTCATCAAAGTATATCATCTATTTACCCTTATTTACCCTGGTTTCACGTCTATGACACATTTCAATCTACCACTTGAATATGTTCTTGTCAACTGATTTCTTTCACTCTCTAAAAGTCTAGATTGTGGATGTCTTCGCTTCAATAAAACTTTGTCACAGGCTTGATTAATGGCATTTTTGGTGATAACGTATGGGATAGGCTCTATTCTCCATGTGGGTAGGTAATTACACCAAAGCCATAGAGGCCCCGAAGGGATTAAATATCAGCACCCAAGGTCGAGCAAAGCGAAATCTGGCGAAAGCCAATCCAAAAATTTCGACCTCGAACCTTCCCCCATAGGGAATAGAACGATGATATAATATACTCAAATGACTTCAATGCCATCGAGAAGATAATGAAATGAGTTTACCTTTGATTCATACAGCCACGGCAAAAGGATGGAAGCGGTTTACAATCATGCACAAGGACCGCAAGGTCGCCGCAATCCGCGAAGACGGCACATGCACCATCTACGCACCTTCCTTTATGCCTTATAACCTCTATCTCGAGACATCTCGGCTGAATGATCTGGATACGCGACTTAATAATCTGAACAATTTCTATTATTGGTGTTCCACACGCGTGCTGACGCTGGATCGAAGATTCGCAAAAGAAATTCTGAACAGCATCGGCGTAATGCAGGCGGCGACAGATCGCGACCGAGCCATGATTGCTATTTCCTATCACGGTTTGAGTCTGACAGATGTATATTGGATCAGGCAAAACGGAGAAACGACATGCTTTTCGAACATCAGTCTGTTCCGTCATTCATTGTCCAACGCCTTTGCAGATGTTAGTCTTGTCGGCAAACAACTGACCGTACAGAATTCTGAACTTCTCAAGCCCAATGACGCGGCTGGCGACATCAGCACGCAAGGTGTCGCCCCCAAGGCGTGGATTCGAGAAAACGGGGCCTTCTACCTCCTGAAAAACGGCGATGCACGTGATGTTGAAGCAGAACTTCTTGCATCGAAAATCGTCCGATGCTTCAAAGTTCAAAGCATTGCATACGAGCCAGCGACCTTTGATGGCAAGCCAGTGTCCAAAAGTCTTATCGTAACCTCAGAAGAGGAAAGCATCGTTTCCATGGAAGCCATCGATATTTATTGTGTCAACCATGACCTGGACCGTGAAGCTTTTGTACTTAAGAAAGATTGCTACGCCTATTACATGATGAATCTGATTGACTATCTTATCGGCAATACGGACCGCCATTGGGGCAACTGGGGATTTCTCGTTGACAACAAGACCAACAGACTGAAGAAACTCCATCCGCTGATGGATTTCAACAAGTCCTTCCTCGCATACGATACAATCGACGGTGTACGCTGCCAGACAAGTGCAAGACCACTTTCCCAACGGGATGCCGCTCTGGAGGCCGTGCGCACAGTTGGCTTGAACCAGATCGCCGAAGTTAAAGCGGAGTGGTTTCCCCATCCCGCATGGTGGAAGATGTTCTCAAATCGGCTGGACGTTGTGAAAGCAGGGAGATAACAATTTTTTATACGCTGCATTACCTCCTTATAATTGTGGAAAATGTGCAATAATCATGAAAATTATTGTTGAAAATGTGCAAATATATCACAAAATCATTGCTGAAAATGTGCAATAATAACCAAAAATAATTACTGAAAATGTGCAATAATTAATAAAAATATTGCGGAAAATGTGAATTTATACTTGAAAAACGACATATAAAAAATAAAGTATAAGACATGATTATTGATAAATCAAATGAGACCCATTTTTCGAGTTGTGAGATGTACTATGGGATTTGCCAATGAACAGAAACATAGAGAAAAGACTGTTGGCATGGAAAGAATCCGTCTGGCGCAAGCCGCTGATATTGCGCGGTGCGCGTCAAGTGGGGAAAAGTTGGATACTAAATGAGTTTGGAAGAAAATACTTCAAGCATGTCGTGGTTTGCAACTTTGACAAGGATGAGGAAATCAGGAAAGTTTTTCTCAACAAGTCTCCGCAGAGGATAGTCGGCATCCTTGAAATTCTTTTTGGACACAAGGTTGTTCCTGGCGAGACGCTGCTGATTCTTGATGAAATTCAAGAGTGCCCGAATGCCCTGAACTCTCTTAAGTATTTTTTCGAGGAAATGCGCGAACTGCATGTGGCGGCAGCGGGAAGTCTTCTGGGGGTCATGCTTGCCAAGCAGTCGTATCCTGTCGGCTCCGTTGATTTGCTTGACATGTACCCTATGGATTTTTCAGAATTCCTTGAAGCCAACGATGAAATCCTGTACAATGCCTACATGCAATTGCCACTCTTTGAACCTATAGAAGAAATATTTCACCGAAAATTGACTGATGCGTACCATCAGTATCTCATCATTGGCGGGATGCCAGAATGTGTGTCTCTGTGGAGGGAAACAAGAGAATTGTCCCTCGTCCTTGACGCACAGAGTGCCATTCTGAAATTCTACGAAGGAGATTTTGGTAAGCATGCGGGGGAAGTCAATGCTGCAAA